>JAENVV010000164.1 GCA_016650365.1 Acidimicrobiia bacterium | reverse complement strand
TGCTCTCCTCGGTGCAGTTCTGGTCGCCTTATTCATGCCGGCCGAACACGAAGCAGAGATCTTTGAGCACGAGGTCGGCTCCAGCGTCAAAGGAAATCCGCTTCCAGTAGCCGGCGAGGCCTAGTCGGATTGACGACATCGGGATCTCCCGGACGGTTGCGGCTAGCTGCCGCCGTCCGGGAGTTCGTCCGAAAGGATCTCGACCAGGCTCGACTGGAGCCAGGATAGGTAGTGAAGAACGGCCAATTCTTCACTGTCTTCGTCATCTTCCCAGTCATTGTCGACCACCCCCAACCGGCTGGCGATGAGCAACCGGCTTTCGCCGAGAACCCGGAGCCATGCCTCTGCCTCGGCCCGACTGAGAAAGACACCCTCGGCGGCTGCGTCAAGCGTCAGGCTCACGGCCGATTGGTCAGCCGCTCTGGCCTGGCAGCGCTCGGACTCGATAAGTCGGCGATATTGGGCATCTTCTTCGGGCTCGTCCGGGTACGCACGCACCGGCAGAGCCGGGTCGTCACCCGATGCCTCAACCAGCTCGATGACATCCTTGAGTAAGACGATCTGCCATCCGGCCAACTGAACCTTGATCCCGCCTGGTTCGAGACCGAATGCTTCGCTCACGCTCGCTCGATGGTGGCGGAGAGACCAAACCTATGGAGGCGGTGGCAGTCCATCTCGATCTTCTCGCGAGGCCCTGAAGCAACTGCGGACCGGCCCTCGTTGTGCACCTGCAGCATCAACTTGGTCGCCTTGTCTTTGGGATAGCCGAACAGTGTGCGCAGCACATACACCACGTAGACCATGAGGTTCACGGGATCGTCCCACACCACCACTTGCCAGACGGGTGTCGTGACCTTCGAGTCCTCAATCGTTGTGGAAGGCTGAGTCGTCACGCCCATCACGGTACCAACCCCCGACCGCCGACGGTAAGAACGCGAAAACATTTGTTGGTGTAGGCTCGGCATTGGCAGGATATTACGATAGTTTATAATACCTAACGTCGCCAACTGGGAGGATCATGGATCCGCTTCGACACCCCGATCTCGTGGAAATCTCGCGTACCCTTCGACACCAACTCGATTCGGTGCTCGTCGCCGAACAACAAGCGGCTCGGGCAACGCTCCGTCGACGGCGCACCATACGCGACCGACTCCTGGAAGCTGAAGACCGAAGCGAAGCCATCGATATCACTCTGACCACCGGGAAGACGTTCTCGGGTCATCTGGTGGCAGTTGGCGCCGATCACATAGTCGTTACCGACCTGCGCACCGAGACCTACGTTGATCTGAATCATGTGGTCAGCTGCCGATTCCATAGCTGACATGCGACCCCGGGTGGCGACCGTGTTGACCGCCCAGCCATGGGAAGCTCGGCTTGCGGACATGGCCAGAACTTCGGGCGGCGTACGGCTCGTATGTCGGGCCTACGATCCGGGCGATGTTCCCCGGGACGTAGATGTCATCATCGGTGGTTCAGAAACGGCCTGGATGACCCCCGCCTGCATCAAGGACTGGCTGGCACGCGGGATCAGGGTGATAGGTATCCACCCGCCGACAGACCGGCCCGGCAAACGACTGTTCGAAGAGGCTGGAGCCGACGCCGTGCTCAGCTCCGTCGAGAGACCCGAGGTGCTGTTGGCGATGGCCCGCAGCCTCAGCACCTTTCCATCTCCACCCGCGTTCGGCCCCCGGGTCACCGTTGTTTCAGGGCCGGCCGGTGCCCCGGGTCGAACCGAATCTGCCGTGGCCATCGCCTGTCTACTCAGTCGGTCAACCTCGACCCTCCTCATCGACCTCGATCACCGTTCGCCGTCAATTGCCCTTCGCCTTGGTATGCCTCCCAGCCCCAACATCGATGAAGCCATCGATACGATCCGGTCCCGCGGGGTAGTACCCGATGCCGCCATCCAGAAGTTCGGCAACATCCAGGTTCTGGCCGGCACGTTCAGACACACAATCGATCAGGCGCGTATGAGGCGCGACGTTCTGTGGGCGGCCAGGGACCGAGCCGACCACATCATCGTCGATGGAGGCTCACCGGACGAGGGCGACCCCCTCCTTGAGGTGGCAACCGACACTATTTTGGTCTGTGACGCCAGCCCGATTGGCCTGGTCCGAGCAGCCGCCCTGGCTCGTTGGTGGACGGCTCCGCCGCCGATGGTCTTGCTGAACCGGACCCCTACGGACCCTGACGACATGGTACGAACGGCCCGCCATGCTCTCGGGTTGGAACCACGGGTCCTCGTCCCATACCAGCCAGCCATCCGCCAGGCATCGGTGAGAGCCGAACCACCCCCCGAAGGGCTCCTTGAGCAACTCGCGCCGCTGGTTGGTTAGCCGTTACCGGGCTGACGGATACGTGCCAAGGTGATGGACCGACTCCATCGCCGATGGCATCGGGTCGAACACGCGATCGAACCCGGCTCTGCCCGGTTCGTGCAGCAGGTCGACAAAGAAACGATACTGCCAGGCCTCATCGCCCGGCCGGGACTCAATCCTCGTCAGGTTGGCGCCACGGAGGCCCAACTCTGTGAGGGCCAGCGCCAATGCCCCTGGCCGGTGAGCGCCGGCAAACGCGACCGAGGTCTTGTTGGCATCCTGCGCAAAGGGAGACTCGCCTCTGGCGAGCACGACGAATCGGGTCGTGTTGTGCTGGCGATCAACCACCCCCTCGGCAAGCACTTCCAGGCCGTAAGCGGCCGCCGCCTTGGTCGGGGCAAGGGCGGCATGACCAGGATCCCCCAGCTCGGAAACCAATCTGACCGCTCCGGCCGTGTCATGTTCCGGCATGGCGATATACCCCCCTGTCACGAGGGCACCCTCAGCCTGGCGAAGCGCCTCGGGGTGGGAATGAACGGTGGTCACCTGGTTGGCATCGGCACCGGGAAGACCGAGCAATGCATAATGGATTTCCAACAAGTACTCGCGAACGATCGTCAATCCGCCCCCAACCAGTCGATCGAGTACCGGAAGGATGCTGCCGGTAGTCGAATTCTCAATCGGCATCACGAGAAGTTCGACAGAGCCCTCTGCGATCGCCGCAAATGCCTCGGCGAAGCTGTGATAGCCGACCGACTTGCGGTCCGGATACATCGACACCGCGGCTTCATAACTATTCGAGTGAGGCTCGCCCTGGTATCCAATCATCGTGATGGAGCATAACCGCACGTCGGAACCGAGTAACCTCCCCGCTGCATGTCTCTCGAGAAACCTCCTGCCTGGGTCGCCGATGCCGTCTTTTATCAGATATTTCCTGATCGGTTCGCCTCCTCGGACCAATGGGAACAGCCACCGAATCTGGAGCCCTGGGATGCTCCACCAACCCATCACGGTTACAAGGGTGGCAACCTGCTCGGCGTAATCGAGCACCTCGATTATCTCGTCAACCTCGGCATCAACGCCCTCTACTTCAACCCCATATTCGCCTCCGGCTCAAACCACAGATACCACGCTTGGGATTACTACCGGATCGACCCGCTCCTCGGCGACGACGACATCTTCGACCAACTGATCACCGCCTGCCACGATCGGGGTATCCGGGTCGTACTCGACGGGGTGTTCAACCATACCGGCCGGGGCTTCTTCCAGTTCTCGGACGTCGTTGAGAGCGGACAACAGTCGCCGTATGTCGACTGGTATCACTTCCATTCCTTCCCGGTTGATGCATTCGGCCGCACTCCGAATTACGACGCGTGGTGGGGCATGCCGGCATTACCCAAGCTCAATACCGGGACGCCCCATGTGCGCGAATACCTCATGCAGGTGGCCGAGTACTGGGTGACACGAGGCATTGACGGCTGGCGCCTCGACGTCCCCCAGGAAATCACCACCCCCGGTTTCTGGGAGGAGTTCCGGGAGAGGGTTCGGGCGATCAACCCCGAGGCTTACATCGTGGCGGAAATCTGGGAAGACGCCTCGAACTGGATCTCATCAGGCGACCAGTTCGACGGAACCATGAACTATCTCTTCACGGGCTATACCCTGGCATTCGTCGCCGGCGACTCCATTCCCCGTCACCTCACGACCGATCTCAACTACCCGCTCCACCCGGCGCTCGACGGGCAATCCTTCTCCGACGCCATGAATAATCTGATCGGTCTTTATCCCTGGTCGGCCACCCTGACAAACCTCAACCTGCTCGACAGTCATGACGTCCCGAGAGTGCTCACTTTGTGTGCAGACGATCCGATCGCCGTCGAATTGGCGGTGGCGATTCAGATGACATTTCCGGGCGCTCCGAGCATCTACTACGGGTCAGAAGTCGGCTTGACCGGGGGGAGGGATCCTGAAAATCGGTCCGGGTTCGATTGGGACGAGAACACGTGGAACCGGACGACTCTCGAAACCCACCGATCGCTCATTCGGCTTCGCCACGACCACCAGGCCCTCCGGACCGGGTCGTATCGAACGCTTCCAGTCGGTCCCGAGTTGTATGTCATCGAGCGGGCTGACGAAACCGAACGGATACTGGTGGCAGTCAATGCCAGCTATGCCGCTCACTCGGCCGCCGTGCAAGAGGCGATGGGGACGACGTTCACGACTCTGTACGGTGATGGCGGGATCAGCAGCGACGGGACGACTACCCGACTCGCCGTCGCCCCGCGAACTGCTGTGATCTGGAGGGTTGAGAGCTAGCGGACGGCTGGAGAGGCGGGCTCTGTCAGTTGACGGTAACGGTGACGGTGGCAGTGGAGGTGAGGCCGGCGGGATCCGCCACGGTGTAGCTGAACGTGTCGGTACCTGAAAAAGCAGCCGGCGGCGAGTACACGCAGGCCACGTCGCACGAAACCGTCCCACCCTGGGCCGACGAGGCATCGAACGCACCGATGGATCGTTGCTGCCCCTCGGGATCAGAGTCGTTCGTGAGGACATAGATGACCACCGCATTCCCGGCCGTCGTCGATGCGCTGTCGGCCCTGGCGACCGGGGCGTCGTTCACGGGAGTCACTGTAACTGTCACGTTCCCATTGTCGAGGCCACCCTTCTCATCCGATACGACGTAGCCGAAACTGTCGATCCCATTGAAGTTGAGGGCCGGGTAATACGTGCATGACGTTTGGCCGCACACAACGTCGCCCCCGAACGCAGTCCGAACGTCATAGCCACCAACCACGAGTGAGTCCCCATCAGGATCAGAGTCATTGTCCAATACCGGCACCGTGACTGCCACGTCCTCTGCAGTAGTTGCCAGGTCGTTGCCGGCAGTCGGTGCTCGCAGCGCGGCCACCGTGGTCGTGGTCGTCCGGGGAGCCGCTGTCGTCGTTGGAAGAACCGTGGTCGTTGTCGTGGCCGGACTCGTGGAGGTTGTGGTGGTCACGGCGGGAGTGCTCGTGGATGTGGTCGATGTCGTTGTGGTCGATGTCGATGTGGTGGCGATCGGGGCGTCACCTGGGTCATCTGATCCGGTCACCCCGCCGCTCCCGCTGCCCGGAGCCAGGGCGACCACGGTCGTTACCGGGATCGAGTCGGCCGCTTCCGGCACGTCGATGATTCCACCGCGAACGGCCCCGAACACGGTGAGCAGCGCCACGCCAAGAATGGAAAGGTCCCGTCCGATCCGCTCCAACCCACCGATGAATGGGATCTGGGCAAACCAGGAAGCCGGCCCGATCACCCAGCGGATCTTGCCGAGCGAAATGCTCATGAACGCCCGCACAATGGCGGGATCAAAGTGGGTTCCGGCCGACCGGGCTAATTCTTGACGAGCCGTGTGGGCGCTGATCGGCGTCTTGTACGACCGGGCCGACGTGATCGCGTCATACGCGTCGGCCACCGCGACGATGCGGGCGGCGTACGAAATGCCTTCGCCTGCCAGCCCGTGGGGATATCCGGTCCCGTCATACTTCTCATGATGCTGCTCGACCGCCAGCGACCAATCACCCAGCCAGGGAGCCAACGGCCCGATCAGGGCGGCGCCGAACGTCGGATGCAGGCGGAGTTCCTCCCACTCCTCCTCGGTAGGTCGCCCGTCTTTGTTCAGGATCTCCTGGTGAACGTCGAGCTTGCCGATATCGTGCAGTAGGGATGCCCACCGCAACCGGTCCCGATCGTCATCGTCAAGGTCCAACTCTTCGGCGATGAGGTCGACGAAGACCCTCACGCGCTCCGCGTGGCCGCGGGTCAGTCGATCGTGGGCGCTGAGAGCCCCGGCCAATGCCAATACATTTTCCGCGTTGCCCGCAACATCATCCTCCCCGGCAGCTTTGGCGGCTTCGAGTCGCTCCTCCATACGCTTGACCGACCCGGCCTTGCGAACCATCTTTACCCGGTTGGGCGCTTTGTCGGGGAAAAGCATCGTCATCTGCATGAGGATCGCCAGCGGTAACGCACGCCTGGCCAGCCGATCGACCAGCAGCAACGTGGAGGTGGCGATACCGACCAGGGAAGCCCACCAGATGATTACGCCAATCGTCGTATCGGTGTGCGGTAGAAACTGTGCTGCCAGGATGGCCGCAGCCACGGCGACCCCGACGGGCGCCAAGAAGATGAGCAAACGAAGGAGGCGCGCCTGCCAGACGCGCGAGGTCCATCTGTTTTCGGTCTCCGAAAGTGCCATCAATCCGTCGATCTACGGGATGCCCTTATATTTCGGCGCCCGGAGCGGATGCCTCAAGGACTTTGACTATGGCTCGGGATCTCCGGATCGCTCAAGAGAGTCCATCATCATCATGGAGACATCCCGCACCACCACATCGTCACGGCCTAGTTCCTTGACACCGTCATCGATCATGACGTAGCAGAAGGGGCAAGATACGGCTACCTCCTGGGCGCCCGTCGCCAACGCTTCCTCAGCTCGCTCAATGTTGATCTTCTTGCCGATCTGCTCTTCCATCCAAAAGCGCGCCCCACCGGCTCCACAACACAGTCCCTTCGTGCCATGACGGGGCATCTCGACCAACTCGATGTTGCCGGACGCCATGACCACCTCGCGGGGAGCCTTGTACACATCGTTATGGCGCCCGAGGTAACACGGATCGTGGTAGGTAACCGTCCTCTTCGGTCCAGACGGCTTGGTGCGGAGGCGTTTGGCATTGAGAAGTTCAGCGAGCATCTGGGTGTGATGGACTACCTCATAGTTGCCATCGAGCTGGGGATACTCGTTGCCGAGCGAGTTGAAACAGTGGGGACACTGCGTGATGATCTTGGTGACCCCATACGAGTCCATGGTCTCGATATTCTGAAGTGCCAACTGCTGGTATACGTACTCGTTCCCCGAGCGCCGAGCCGGGTCGCCGTTGCACATTTCCCGGGAGCCGAGAATCGCAAAATCAATGCCTGCTTCGTGCAGCAAACGGGCCGTCGCCTGGGAGACCGCGGTGTTACGGTCGTCAAAGGAACCTGCGCAACCCACAAAAAACAAGTATTCAGCTGAATCCACTCCGTCCTCGCCGAGCACGGGAACGGGAAACTCCAACGCCTTCGTCCAGTCAGCCCGATTGGTCTGGCTCAGGCCCCACGGGTTGCCCTGGTTCTCCATCGCCACGTAGGCCTTACCCAACTCGGTGGGGAAGTCAGCCTCCATGAGCGACTTGTACCGGCGCATGTCGAGGATCTTGTCGAGGATCTCGATGTTGACCGGGCAGATCTCATCGCAAGCTCCGCATGTTGTGCACGACCACAACTCGTCGGGATGGATCCGCTCGAAAACCGAGGCAGTTTCGATCCCGATCCCGGTCACCATGCTCACGGGTGTCGTTATGGGTCTCGGTGCGGTCGAAGCAGCCACCTCACCGACCTTGAGAACCATCTCGCGGGGGTCAAGAGGTTTCCCTGTCAGGTTGGCCGGGCACACCGACGTACACCGCCCACAGATGGTGCACGCATCCGTATCGAAGATCTGCTTCCACGTGAAGTCCTCGATGATCGCCGCCCCGATCGTTTCGATCTCGTTCTCCATGAGATTTGGGATCGGCCGCATTGCCCCTTTCGGGCGGTCGGTTGGCGAGAGGAACATGTTGGCCGGTGATGTAACCATGTGGCGCAGCTTGGTGGTCGGGAGCACGATCAAGAAGCCAAGGAACGCAATTGCGTGCAGAATCCAGAACAGTTGGTGAAGTCCGGCGGCGGAAGATTCGGGAATCACAAACGAGAGCGGATATCCGACAAAAGAAGCCAACTCAAAGTTCGGGCGCCCCATGAGCGTGATCCGGGCGGCTTCGGTCAGCAACCCGCTGATTCCGATCAGGGCAAGAACCCCGAGAATCAGACCGTCTTCCGGCTTCGTCTTGGAACGCAGGCGCCAGGGTCGTTGGCCATACCGGCGAACCAAGGCCCAGAGCAACCCGCCGAGGAAGGCGAGTGCCGCCGCATCGAGCGTCGCCGAGTAGACCTGATAGGTGGAGCCATGGAGGAACTTCCAGCTGATCGGGAGTAGGTGATCAATCTCGAGGATGACAGTTCCAAGAAACAGGAGCAGGAAGCCCCAGTACACGAGCGAATGCATCAACCCGGCCGCCCGATCTCGAAGCAGCGTCTTCATCGCCAAGCCCCCACCGAGTCGCCTGAGGCGCTCCTTCCACAGCCCGGTCCGTCTATCGGCTGTTCCCCGCTGCCAGTTCTCGGCTCGCAGCGAGAACAAATAGAACGTGATTCCGAGGAAGCCGGCTACACCAATGTAGAACATGGCCTGGAGTGGAACGCCAATGTTCCCGAACACTTCGCGGCCCACCTCTGGCACAAAATGGCCAGGCAACGTACCAAGCCACCAGAAACCCAATGTGGCAACAAACGAAACCAACCCAACGGCAAGTAACAGCTGGTTGGCTTTCTTCGGCATAATCAGACTCCCGATCAGACGCTCAGCAGGGCGTTGCCGAGTCTAAACAGCCACGTGGGTCCGGGACCTGCAATGGGGCACGCTTGGAGATCGACATACCGGGCGCCGCCCCGCCCTGAGAGCCAGACGAGTACCGACTTTTGTGAAAGGCAGGGCGAGGCCGGGGAAATGGTTACTCGGTGATGCCTAATTCGGCGCGTAACTCCTCGAGTTTTGAATCGGCACCGGCGATCGAGATCGCTTCTCGCAGTTCGGTCTCGGCGCCCTCCGGAGTGGCCTCGCGCAACTCAGCACGCGCCTTGGCCTGCGACAGACGACCCTCAATCTTCTCTTCGACCCGCTCGAGGCTTGGGGCTTCCATTTCCATCGACGCACTGATGGACTCAACGGCGGTGTTAACGGCCTCCTGCATCTTCGCCTGTTGGATCTTGCCAACCAACTCATACCGCTTGGCACCAAGCTCCTGGAGCCGCATGGCGTTCTGCTGAACCGATTTCTTGGCGTCATCAGATTGGGTTACCGCAAATTCGTACTGCTCTTTCAACCCGTTCAGATTGTTTTCGGCAGCCTGCAATTTGAGGGCCTGAGCAGTGGCCGCCTGGGTCCATTTGACTACCTCATCGTCCTGGCCGGCCACCTTGGCCTCTTCGGCCTTCAACAGGGCCTTCTTGGCCATCTCACGAGACTCCCCCACCATGTCGGCAGCCTTCTCGATTTTTGATTCGAGCTGGGTCCGATGGGCGATGATCTTGGCGGCCTGGTTCCGCAGTGCCTGATCCCGCTTCTTGGCCTCAGTGATCGCTTGCTCAATCTCGATCTCAGGATCCATGGCCGCCTCAGCGGTCATACGGAACAGCTGCTTGAGATAGCCGATAATTCGTTTCAACATTTTTCCACAGTCCTTCGCTGGCTTGCCTACATCGTACCTGTCAGCGTCGGCGGCTACGCCCCCGACTTATCGTCTTTCCCGGAGATCGCCTGGTCACTCTTGGACTGGCCGAAGATCGACTCGTCCTTGCTGTGCCACCGAGGAGCCCGCCGCCTGACCGAGACAGCCGCCGGTTGCGGCCCCCACCGACCGAATAGGGAATCCGGGAACCGTCAACCACCACCGAGAAGATATCCATCCAATCAAATCCACCGCCACCTGAGTGCCGCGGTGCCTGAGGGGCCGGAACTGCCCGTCCGTCCACCGTAATCGAGCCAGGCTGAGGGGGATCTTCCGAGCGGAGGCGCCGCGCACAGTCCCGGCACACACCTACCTTCTGGCGTCCGGCGGCGGTCTCGATCTCGACGTCTTCAATCCCAGCCCGATGAGTGGGATCAAAAAAGCACGCCATGGCGCGGTCAGTAGGTCTTTCAGGTGTGACATCACCGTTAAGGGTCGCTTCGGCGGCATCTAGTTCCCATCTTGCTTCGTCAAGTTGGTCAGAGAGCCTCTCCAATTCATCGAGGCTTTCCGCCTTGGGGACCGCCTCCTCGACCAATGCATACGTGGCAGATGCATTCCGATAGAGCTCGGTTGCCGTGGCGTTCTCTGCGAGTTCCACTTGCGAATTGAGATCGACGATGTCGTTGGCGACGAGATCGACCTGGCGGGAAAGTTCGGTCCGTGCCTCGGCCAGCCGATTCTGAGAAGCCAACTCGAGTCGACGTTTGCGCCTCACGGAAGCGACGGCCAAGCCACCCGCTCCGATAACGCCAAGACCAACCAGGACCATGCCACCGTTGATTCCGCCGGGACCACTGGCGAACGCCTCAACCGCCGCCACGAGGTCATCGTCTGGACCCAGGGCCTCAACCACCCTGTCCAACCGTCCGTCGACCTCGGTGGCGTCAAAGTCGAAACTGGCGCCACCGATTGAGTCAGGGGTCAAAACGATGACGGTCCCGAACCCGATCCGAGCTACCAGCTCGTCTGCGAGGGCGGACGGGTCGCTGATGTTCTGGTCGAGAGCGACAAGAAATGGCGCATCCGCTCCAGCCGTGTCCATGACTTCGGCCAACCCGGCGATCGAATAACCTGATTCAACGTAGAAGCCATCATCCAGCAACGCCCGGGAAATGGCGTCCGCGTCCTGAGCCATAGCGGGCGAGGCCCAGAGGGTGCCGAGCAGGACCAGAAGGACGAGTGGTTTGATACGACGCACCAGAATGACATTACCCGTCAGGGGTACTCACCTGGCTCGGTGCGGTGGACAAAACCCGTTCTGCGGTCAGCCCGCGAATCTCGGTGGCGGTGGGTAACTCGATGACAAACCGGGACCAGCCGTCTACCCGCTCATACCCGATCGTTCCACCCATATCTTCCAAGAGCGCCTGCACAATGGACAGGCCGAGTCCGAGACCCCCTCGGGCCAGGCTTGCGTCCTCATATTGTGAGAAGCGTTCAAACATGGTTGCAGTTGTCTCGTACGGCACTCCTCCTCCATTGTCGGCGACAACGAGCTCGTAGGACCCAACCCCCGCCCGACCGGAGATGACCACGGAGTCTCCCCCGTATCGAGCCGCATTCGCAAGAAGATTTCGGACGATCTGTCGGAAGCGGAGCCGATCTGCTCTGACATGTCCGTCAACGTCACGGATTTCAATCGTGGTGCCCATCCTGGAGATCACCTCGGCCACGTCACCGACCTCATCAAAGACGTTCACCGGTTCCAGACGATAGGCGAGCCCGCCCTCCGTGAGTCGAGCCGCCGTCAATAGATCCTCGACCATTCGCACGAGCTCCCCGGACTCGCCGTATATCAATCGAATCAAGTCATCACGTTCTTCTCGCTCGTCGACGAGTCCGGAGTCGAGCAGTTGTGCGAACCCAAAGACCGCCGTGAGAGGCGTCCGGAGCTCGTGAGAAACGTTGGCAATGAAGTCGTCACGAGATTTACGGAGTTCACGTTCATACTCCACCTGCTTTTCAAGTGTCCGCTGCGTTTCGCGCCGCCGGTAGGTGGTAAGCACCAGGACTGCGACCGCCAGGGGAATCGCCAGCCCGATCATGAATCGGGTGGCTTGCGCGGCCGCCACAGCCTGTTCATCCAACGATTGGAGATTGGAACCCAGCGCGTCTCGTTCCTCAACAAGCCTTCCTACGAGCACCTCGAACTGACCTGCCATCGGATCAGCCACCAGCTCGGCAGCTGACTCAATGTCGCCGACCTCGAGATCGTTCAAGACAGCAGACGCAGTATTCAGGTAGTCGGTCGAACCCGGCAGGATGTCTACGCCTGGATGATGGAGGAGAAGGAAGCGGTCATGGCTGGTTGAAATCGTAATTCGGGCAATCTCGACCAACTTCCCCTGTTGTTCTGACACTACCTGGGAGATAGCCACCGCTCTTTGAACGGCACCCTGCGTCGTTGTTACCGCAGCAATGGCGGATTCGGTGTGGGCAAATGCGAGCGCTTCTGCACTGATATTCGAGCCACCAACCGACGCCGAAAAGACAACGGCCACCGCCACAATCAGAGACGAAGCCACCAGGGCTGAAGCAATCATCACGTGGTCGCGTCGATTCGTCATTGTGTTCCAAATATCGGCGGGCGGGCGGCCCACATTGAGAGATCTTCCTCACCAACCAGTAACTAGTCCGTACGCGCGATCTTCAAATCATCCTTCGGCAGGAGTTCGGGTCGTGTCGATAACAAATCCGTGATCGCTCCATACAAACGCTCGTTGGCATTAGTGACAGCCCTCCTCGCTGTCCTACTTGCGTTGGGAATTCCGGCGGCCGCCTCCCCTGTCGAGAACGCCTCAAAAGGTATAACCGAATCGTCAGATCACCCGCTTGACAACAGTCGGGAAGAGTCTGAACTCGACCACGACCATGGATACGGCAACGACGACAAAGATGTCAAAGACAAAAACAAAGACAAAGACAAAGACAAAGACAACTCGGAAACCTTCGACGAGACCTCCTCCGACGATCCGGTCACCGACGAAGAGCACCTGGTAGATGATCGAACGGTCGAAGAACCTGCCATAGAAGAACCCGCAGTTGACGAAGAAGTAGTCGTCGACGATCCAATCGTTCGGGACGAAGAACCGGTCCTAGACGATGTCGTAGGCGAACCCGCGGTCGACGAAGAAGTCCTCTCCGACGAAGAAGTCATCGTTGACGAGGAAACCGTAGGCGACGACACGCCGATTGAAGAAACTGAACTCGGGTCCAAAGAGACCACGGTTTCGGAAGAACCAACTATTGAGAAGGTGCTCGTCGAAGAGTCGGACGCAGCTACCGACGGACCTTCACTCGTCGATGTCGCGGTCGAAACGGTCGTCCCCGACACGTCGTCGATCATCGAGGTGAGCCTCGACCATGTCAAACCCGTCGCACCATCCTCTGGCAACAAAGCGGCCGTCGAGAACCGCGACGAATCGGCAGCAGACCACGACAAAGGGTACGGAAACGATGACAAGGTCGCCAAAAACAAGGACATGACGACTCCCGAGGTCACTCCAACCAACCAGCCAACCCCCGAAGGAGCGCCTCCCATCGAGGAACCGGCCGTCGCAACCCCCCCGATCGTCGACGTCGACGCTGCTCCCGTCGCCAGCCCCACAGCTGAACCGGCAGACAGGGATCACCAGCCAACCATCCTCCGTTCATTTGCACCTCAGCCTGCCGGACTGATCGGTGATCAGCCTCAGACCCCCGCTTCCATCCGAGGGGATCTGCCAGAACTTGACGCAGCACCCCTTGTCGAGGGTGCGGGCCTGGCCGCGGCGGTCGCACTGACACTCGACTCCGACCAGTGGCTCCCCGCCCGGCCCGCACCGGAGTCCTCGTTAATGCCCCTCGGCCGATTACTCCTGCCTCCCGCCGGCGTGGCGCTCGTCGATCTCCTGGCAGCTTCGGACACACGATTCGTCAACCCATCGGGGATCGACTCCGTCACAGAAGCTGCCAAGCAAGCCACCGGACTGGTAGCCATCCCGGCGGCCGCACTCACTGCCCTGGCCATGCTTGGATGGGCAATCAAACCCATCGCCATCAAAGCTGGCAGCCTTTTCGTCAGTCGCTAGGCCCGCCGAGCAACTCCGTGGTTACTCGCTCAGCGTGACCGGTGGCCTTGACGTTGTACCAGGCAGCTATCACCTTGCCGTTTTCGCCAACCGCGACGGTTGACCGGATCAGCCCGACGTACTCTTTGCCGTAATTCTTCTTCACTCCCCAGGCCCCATACGCATCAGCGACTGCGTGGTCTTCATCAGACAGCAGTGGGTACGGAAGTTCGTATTCGGCGGCGAAGTCAGCCAACTTTTCCACCGCGTCGGGGCTGATGCCGAACAGTTGGTAGCCGGCAGCCTCCAGTCGATCGGTACGATCACGAAAGTCACACACCTCGCCAGTGCACCCTGGAGTAAACGCAGCCGGATAGAAGAAAAGTATCGCCTTGCTCCCCGGGTCGATGGCGCGGGGCACGCCGGTGTGATCGAGAAGGGAGAACGCGGGCGCCTCCGAACCGACGGTTAGTTGTATCACGAGTCACCTCTCAGTTGTCGAGATCGTTCGGTGGCCGCACGGACCCCCCGTCTAATAGTGGCTTTCATATCTCCCGAATCGAACACCTCAATGGCAGCCTGCGTCGTTCCGCCTTTTGAGGTAACCCTGCGACGTAACTCCACCGCGTCAACGTCCGACGTGGCCAGCAGCAGACCCGCCCCCCGTAAGGTTTGGCGAACCAACTGATCCGCCAGATCAGCGCTCAGTCCCTGCTCTCGGGCTGCCTCTACGAGGGCCTCTGCCAGGTAGAAAAGGTAGGCAGGACCACTGCCTGAGACAGCCGTTAAAGCGTCAAGGTCAGCCTCGTCGACGACCGCGACCTGACCGACGGCCCCGAGAATATCGCAAGCTTCCCGCAACTGCTCAGGCGTAGCCAACCGACCAGGGGCAACCCCGATCATCGCCTGACCAACCAGGGCCGGCGTGTTGGGCATTGCCCGGACTACCGAAACCGAAGGAAGTTCGGCTTCGATCGACCGGGTATCGATGCCGGCCGCGATCGAGATCACTGCCGCCGTGGGCTTAAGCTGGTCAGCCATAGAACGAAGCACCTCCGCCACCGCATGAGGCTTGACAGCCACGATGACCCAGTCGGCGGTCCGAATCCCCTCCATCGCCGACGAGATGTGCACTCCCCGGTCGCCGAACGACTCCAATTTGGTCTCATCCTGCTCGACGAGACAAATGGTGTCCGGTGAATGTCCAGCTGTCAACAAACCTTCGACCAGGGCTGCCCCCATCGCACCGACTCCGACTACCCCGATCATGTTGTCTCCTCTGCGAGCACACTATCTATCATCCGCGTCACCACCCCAACGGCGTTCGTGTTGTAGCCCTCCGGAATGACGACATCGGCGTATCGCTTGGATGGCTCAACAAACTGAAGATGCATGGGCCTGACGGTCTTCATGTACTGGTTCAGGACCGACCGCACGGAGCGTCCTCGTTCGGCTACGTCTCGCTCAAGGCGCCTGGCCAGTCTTAGATCGCTGTCCGTATCTACAAAAATCCGAACATCCATGAGCTCCCGAAGGGCTGGCTCGACCAGCACCAGGATACCCTCGACGATCAAAACCGATCGAGGTGCAACCGTCTCGGACTTCTTCAAGCGAACGTGCTCACCGAAGTCGTAGACGGGGCACTCGACGCTCTTGCCGTCGCGCAGTTGTCTGAGGTGTTCTACGAGGAGGTCGGTCTCCAGCGAATCCGGGTGATCGAAGTTGACGGCGGCTCGTTCCGCCTGGGGAACATCACTGAGGTCCCGGTAATAGGCGTCATGCTGAATCCGGGTGGCCCGCTCCGGTCCAACTTTCGACGCAATCGCCTCGGCGATCGTGGTCTTGCCTGACCCCGAACCGCCGGCAACCCCAATGATGAGAGGCGCAGCCGAGGTCGGCCAGACCATCCCAGGTTGATCTCGATCCGCCATGGGGTCCACGCTACCAGCGGACGTTGCCACGGGGATCACCTCGATCACCATCCATCAGGTTCGACGTCAAATGGAGGCGACAAAGGCCTTGAATGCGCCAGACGCATTCGTGGTAATCGGGTCTGAATGGCCGAAGCATGCGATCGCGAAATCCCGATCGGCAATCGCTCGGAGGCTCGTGTCAAAGATCACCGACCTGCGGTTCATCAGGCCCCGCTGAACGCCTCCTCGTCTCCTCGCCATCGCCGCGTCACCAGCAAACAGCACCCCGCCCCGCCGATTGAGAAGCAGCGAAATATGCCCCGCGGTATGACCCGGGGTTGCAATGACCTCGAAGTCCGGTGCGATTGGAACGCTGCCCGCCGTCAACCGATGGTCAACCGATACAACCTCAGGGCTCGGGATGAGATTCACCAATAGCCGTACCACCGGAAGGTCGAGAATCGGCGGAGCAGGTATCGGCTGGCGTCCTTCGACCACGGCGGTATCGATCTCGGAAACCACCAGAGGTGCGCCCGTCGCCCGTGCGAGAGCGGCGGCTCCCCCGAAGTGATCGGAATGACCGTGTGTGAGGATGATGGCTCTGACATCGTCCACCGAGCGCCCGATCGAGCGAAGGGCATCGATGATCGCCCCATGACGTTTCGGCAGCCCGGTGTCGACGAGGACCACACCTTCATCGCCGTCGACGATGAAGGCATTCACGCCCTTCGATACCTGGTGAACACCCTCGACGACCTGTTTCATACTCCCTGCCTTTCTTCACCCCAAGCGTACATGGACGGCGTCCCGTCAACCCCCCGGTAGCCTGCACGGATGGAGCCAACCTCAGCAAATATCTTCCTGGCCGTTCTGGTCGCTTTTGGAATGATCGCCGCTCTGGTCGGCACCATCTTCCCTGCCGTCCCCGGGGTCGGATTGGCCTGGCTCGTGGCGTTGGTTTTCGGCTTCCTGGCGGGATGGTCACCACTGGCGGTTGGTTTTATGGTCGCCATCACCCTCACCACAGCGGCGGCATTCGGGCTCGGCGTCATCGTGCCCAAACGTGCCACAGACGCCGCCGGGGCCAGCCGCCGCGCAACCTGGGCCGGTTTGGCAGGGGCGATCATCGGGTTTTTTGCCATTCCGGTGGTGGGTTTTGTCATTGGCGGAGCGGCCGGCGTGTACCTCGCCGAATTCGGGATCAGCAAAAACCACGCCGTTGCTTGGATTTCGACCAAGGGGACCCTCAAAGGATTCGGCATTGCTGCCCTGATTCAGGTCGGCGCCGTTCTCGCCATCGGGGTTCTCTGGCTGGTCTGGGCGTTTCTTGAGTTCACGATGTAACCGACACGTGGCGACCACAGGCCAAGACGGTGCGGTAGGTTGAGCTGGCGATGCTGGAAGGAGCATGAAGCCCATGAACGACCATACGAAGATCTTGCTCGACGAAGACGAGATGCCAACCCACTGGTACAACATTGTCCCCGATCTTCCCTCCCCTCCACCCCCAGCCTTGCACCCCGGAACCCACCAGCCGATCGGCCCAGACGACCTGACTCCTCTCTTCCCGATGGAGCTGATCATGCAAGAGGTCAGCCAGGAGAGCTACATCGAGATTCCCGAGGAAGTTCGCAACATCTATCGCTCCTGGAGACCGTCTCCTATGTACAGGGCGCGGCGCCTCGAACAAGCGCTCGGCACTCCCGCCAGGATCTACTACAAGTACGAAGGAGTGAGTCCAGCCGGTTCCCACAAGCCAAACACAGCTGTCCCTCAGGCCTACTACAACGCCAAGCAAGGCGTGAAGAAGCTGACCACCGAGACGGGGGCAGGTCAATGGGGATCAGCGCTCGCTTACGCTTGTGCGCTTTTCGACATGGAGTGCGAGGTCTGGCAGGTACGGGCATCGTACGACGCCAAACCATACCGTCGATCTCTGATGGAAGTTTGGGGTGCCACCGTCCATCCGAGTCCGTCTCCGCTCACCGCTTCGGGAAGAGCGATTCTCGAGGCAGATCCGGACAGCCCCGGAAGCCTCGGGATCGCCATATCTGAAGCCGTTGAAATGGCCGTGGCCGATCCTGACGCCAAATACGCCCTCGGCTCTGTCCTCAATCATGTGCTTATGCACCAGACGATCATCGGTGAAGAGGCACTCCTCCAGATGAAGAAAGCCGGCGAGACGCCTGACGTGCTCGTCGGATGCACGGGCGGTGGGTCTAATTTTGGCGGCCTGTCTTTCCCGTTCATTCGCGAAAAGATGGCTGGGAACATGAGTCCCGAAATCAGGGCAGTTGAACCGGCAGCCTGCCCATCTCTAACGAAGGGTATCTACGCCTATGATTTCGGCGATACAGCCGGAATGGCGCCGCTTGTCAAGATGCACACACTCGGCCATGACTTCGTTCCGGACCCCATCCATGCCGGCGGGCTGCGCTATCACGGTATGGCACCACTGGTGTCACACCTCTACGAACTGGGCCTAATGACGGCCACCGCCATCCACCAGACGGAATGTTTTGCCGCCGCCATCCAGTTCGCAAGGACCGAAGGAATACTTCCCGCCCCCGAACCCACTCATGCCATCGCCGAGTGCATCCGGGAGGCGAACGCCTGTAAGGAATCTGGCGAAGAAAAGGTCATTCTCATGGCGCTGTGCGGTCACGGACATTTCGACCTTGCTTCCTACGACGCCTACCTGGCCGGCGAACTGGAGGACTACGACTATCCGGAAGAGAAAGTGCTGGCTGCCCAGGAGCGGATCCCGGTTATCGCATAGGCTACCCGAGCGCCCGGTGGAGAAACGCCGCCATCTGGCCCCGGGTGACCGCCTGCCTCGGGCAAAACAACGTGTTGTCAGGCGGATTGCAGCCAATCGTCACCCCGGCGGCAGCCAGCTTCTCTATGTCCGATTCGAACACGGAACCGTCGTCATCGCTGAATGGATTGTCAAGCCGATCGGTGTAACCGAGACCCCGGACGAGAAAGGCGGCCATCTGTTCTCGAGTGACAGGCTTATCCGGACAGAACCGCGTGCCATCCCCGCAGCCGAGCGTGATACCAGCCGCGGCCAATCGATCGATGTCAACAGCAAAGATACTTTCGCTCGTATCCGTGAATTCGGCACTCGGAGCAGCTGGGAGATGGAACGCCCGCGATAGAAAGGCAGCCATCTGACCACGGGTAACAGCATCCCCCGCACAGAATTTATCGTTCTTTGGTGGGTTACATCCGAAGGTGACGCCTTCGCCAAATAGCCATTCAATGTCAGCCTCGAAAAGGGACGTATCGTCGTCGAAGAACGTGCCGTTGTAGACAAGTGGATCCCACTCGTCAGGACATTCCCATTTCGGGTTCCGGAACCACGACGACGTCGGAGTGCCGCTGCCTCCCAGGTACGCCGAAAAAGAGCTCCCGCCGGCATTCACCCATATGTCATCGCGACCGTCACCATCGAAGTCGGCCACCGTCACAACCCCTGAGGAAATATCAATCGCACTGCCGGCGGTCAGCATCTGGCCCGCATTCGTGTAGATGTGTACGACCGCGCCACCGGAGTGCGGTTCGAAGGCGTACAAGTCGGGGCGATCATCAAGATCGCGATCACCAAGCGAGAACTGCCACCCGGCCGTATCACCGAACAGTCCCACAAATTCAACCGATTTGGTCGTGAATCCAGAAGCACCGTCCCAGACCTCGACATCGGAGGCCGATCCGCGGTTGACGATCACATAGATGTCCGGGGAACCATCCCAGTTGTGGTCGCCAACAAGATAGGTCTGGTCTGGCCGAACCGGTATCGACGTCGCAATCTTTATCGTGTCACCCGCTTCACCACGCTGCGAAACCAACTCGATCGTCACCAGGCTCCCCGATTCGTCCACCACCCCGACCTCGGACCGTCGGTAACCGGCAAAGTCACCGACGAGCACCTCATCGGTAGAGATCGAAGCGTTGGGTATTACCCCCGAGACGCCGGTGCACTCGGCGTACTCCGACCGGGTGGAGACATATTGAATTACGACGTTTCCATTCTTGTCAAAGGCCCGGATCGGATCCGGGGCTCCGTCGCCACTCACGTCGCCGATGAGGTGAACACCGGCCAGACCCCCAAAAAAGGTGGGTTCGTCAAATACCTTGGATGAAAAATCAGTCGCTACGGTCTTCACGGAGTACGACGGATCCGGGGATCCGAACCCGTCCGTGAAACCGGGTCCCTGCCACGAAAAATGCATTGGGTCTTTTGAACCGTGCCAATCGCCACCCCAGCAAAACCCGGCGTCGGTCCACGCCTTGACGAACCAGGGAGGCATGTCAGTCCTGAAGCGATCGCCATCCTCGAATGGTCCCGCCTGATAGGGGTTCGTGTTCGCATTGATATCGATCGCTATCCCGAATGCGTGTCTGGAGACTCCATATGATCCTCCGACGGTTCGTGCGGAATGCGCGTAGGTGTAGCCACCGATGGCGTAATAGTGGCCTTTGGCTTGCTCAGCGGCCAGGTTGGCGGCGGCCTTCTTGAACGCCGGGAGTGCCCGTTTGTGTATCCGGACCGTCCGTCCACCACTCATTGGTACGGTCCACGTGACCAGTTCGGCGCTTACGGCTCCGATGGTGCGCCCGAACATGTCGCCGTATGGTCCTCGCAACGGCTCGCTGGAAGGTAAGGACCCGATTCTCGTTGCCAATGGCGTGGGTGTCTGGAGGCCCCCGCAGCCATCTGATTCGTTTGAGTTCGGCCAGGTTTCTCCGATGGCAAGAACCTCATCGGGAACCGCGCCGACAAAGAGTCCGACAAAAAGGAGGAGAACGAGAAGGCTGGCCGGAATCTTCACGCCGGTCAGCCTACCGAAGCCCCGGTGGTTGTCCCAATGTCATCAAAACACGACCGAACCCGACCGGGCCTACACTTGCCTCCGATGACAACGACCGAACCGTCCCGCCGAGAAATGATCCTCGATGCTGCCGTTGCGTTGTTCCGAACCCAGGGATTTCACGGGGCCGGCATCGATGACATCGGGGCAGCGGCCGGTATTTCTGGACCCGGGGTCTATCGACATTTCGAAAACAAACATGCGCTTCTGGTCGCCATGTCCGAGCGGGTCGTCGAGCGATTGTTGGCCCACAACGAGCGGGTCGCCCAAGAGGAAGCGAATCCGATGAAGGCCCTCGAACGGCTTGTGAAAACTCACGCTTCGTTCGTCTTCAGTTCGCGAGAACTCATCACCGTCTACGTAATCGAGGAGCGCAACCTGCCCGGCCCGGCCCGGGACCGCGTGAACCAGAAGCAACGCGAATACGTCAATGGGTGGGTCAACTTCTTGTCGCAGCTTGCCCCCGACGGGGACGAATCACAGCTAAAGGCGGTCGCCATTGCTGTGATCGGCATGATCAATACGGCCGGGCATCCCGACTCGAAAGATCAGAACCGGGCCGTCGTAGAACAGATGGCAATGGCGTCCCTCATGGCCGGCGCCCTGGCAGTCAATCGAAATAGCGGAGAAAGAGTCCCGAACGAGGTTTCGGACTGAAGTACGTCGACTTGGCTGGCATGTTCTCGTGGGCGTCGGCTACTGCCATCATCTGATCGATGGTCGGATCAGCCAGCAGAAATGCCACGCCATCGGCCTCGGCTACCTGGACAGCATCTATCGGAACCGGACCGGGCACCGCGACGACATTGCCGCCCGGAACCGATGACCCCATCAGAGGCCCGATGACATGCTCATCGAGACGAGCCGAATCGAGTCGGGCGGCTGGGGAGTCGGTGGTGGCGGCCGGCAGGCGCACCAGCCATCGTTGGTTTTTGAACAAGGCGATCGTGTGGCCAGGGGCTGGTCGCTCAAGGTCCGTGACCCGGGCACCGAGGGCCTCCAACCTGGCGATCACCTCGGCGGCATCCATCCGCAGCAAGATGCGATTGTATGCGGCCACGGTCATGTCGTCGTGGGCAAACAGAACCGCCAACAAGGCCGGCTTCACATGGTTGCGCTCTGCGTATGATTTGAGCGAGGCGACCCGGTGATGACCATCGGTGATATAGACAGCCTCGATCGATGCTCCGGCGGTCCTAACGTCATCAGCAGACACTTCCCATATCGTCTGGCGAAGTCCATCCCGGCTTACAAAATTGTGACTCGGGATTCCCGCGGTAGTAACAGCCATCAACGCTTCCATGGCTTCGGTGTGGCGGTAGGCCACGGCCACCGGCGACGAAACCACCCTCACCTTCTCGGTGTAGGTAACCAGCGCTTCGACCCTGCTGGGGCTGGTGGCCTCGTGCGGTCTGACCAAAGCCAGTTGATCGAATGGGATCCCACAAACGAGACCAGTTTGCAGGCTGTCACCCTGCTGCAATCGGTAGCAAAACGCTCGAGAACGGGGCTCGTCGAAGGCCAACCGAACCCGGTCGAGCCCGGCCACCGCTGCGCCGATCGGATCCGATCCCAAACCGATGGCATGAAGGAAACTCAACGGCTCATCGTCCGCCAGAGCAGCACGCTCACGGGCCGTCAAATTGTCGTAAGCCGGAATAGCCACCCGATCGGCCAGCTCGGGACTGACCAGAGAAACCGCGATCGGTTCCAGATGCATCAGGCGTTGGCCGACCGAAAGTCGGCCATCAGCTCCACAAGTGCGTCAACAGCTTCAACGGGCAGAGCGTTGTACAGGCTGGCCCGTACTCCCCCGACGGTTCGATATCCCTTGAGTCCACTCATGTTCCGACGGGTCGCCTCGGCGAGAAACCCCGCGTCGAGTTCCTCAGACGGAAGGTGAAAGACCACATTCATGTGCGACCGGGATCTTCGATCGACCTGGCTCCGGTAGAAGCCATCGCTGGCATCAATCGCGTCATACACCAACCCCGACTTCCTGGACGCCTGGGATTCCATCACCGCCAGGCCCCCCTGCGATTCCATCCAACGAAGAACCTTGCCGACCATGTAGACGGCATAGACCGGTGGCGTGTTGTACATCGAATTCTTGGAGGCGTGGATGTCGTAGCGCAAGTACGCACCAAGATCGCGATTGGTCTCCTCAAGGACTGAATTCCGTATGAACGTGATATCCACCCCGGCGGGTCCCAGATTCTTTTGGGCGCCGCCGTAGACGAGATCAAAAAGATCCCACGGAATGGCACGAGTCATGTAGTCAGATGACATATCTCCCACCAGCGGAACACCTACGTCGGGAAACTCATTGAACCGGATACCTCCGATCGTTTCGTTCGATGTGACATGGAGGTACCGGGTGTTTGGCTCGATGACAATCTCTTCGGGAGCCGGCATGCGCCGGTAGCCTTCCGATCCACCGTCCCAAGCGGCGTAGAGATCACCGTGATGGCTCCCGTCCGACAGCGCTTTCGAGGCCCATTCTCCGGTCACGACATGGGCGCCTCGCTGCCCTTCCGCCAGAAGATTCATGGGAATCATTGCGAACTGAAGCGTCGCTCCGCCACCGAGAAACACGACGGAGAAGTCGTCTGGAGCGCCAAAGACCGACTTCGCTTTCGCCATCGCTTCCATGTGAACAGCATCGTATGTGGACGAACGATGGCTCATCTCGACAAGTGACATGCCGGCACCGTGATAGTCGACAAATTCGACCTGGGCTTCCTCGAGAACTTCGAGAGGCAGGGTGCACGGGCCGGCACTGAAATTGAACTTACGCATGGGGAACTACTCCTCTGTTTGCACGGTGACCCCGAGCACGTGGTCGACCTGGCGAAGTTGATCGGCAACCTCGTCGCTAATGCCCTGGGCAGTACGAATTGTCGCCACCGCCGCAACGGCGCCCTGGAAGATCTGATTATTCATCTGTTCGACGTTGACATCAGCAGCTTTCAACACACCAAGCAGCTCAGACAAGACGCCAACCTTGTCGAGATGACGCACCGTCACCGTGCAAGGTCCGAGCGGGGTGTCTACGAGGTTGACACAGTTGGTTACTTCGCCATTTGCGAAACGTTCGACAATCGACGCTACCTCTTCGGCAATGGCATTCTGGGCCTGTTCGGTTGACGCACCAATGTGATGGGTGCCGTATACCCTCCGATGGCGGGCAATTTCCGACACGAACTCGCCTGCAGGCGAAGTCGGCTCGTCCGCAAATACATCGAGGCCGGCCATCATGTCCCGCGTATCAAGTGCCTCCATGAGGTCCGCTTCGTTCACAACCTCCCCCCGCGACGTGTTGATGATCCAGGCCCCATCGCGGCATTTGTCGAGGAAGGCCCGATCGACGAGGTGCCGGGTTGACTCGATCAGCGGTACATGGAGCGACACGATGTCGGCCGATCCGAGCAACGTGTCGTCGTCCGGCACGAAGATCACTCCCACTTGCCGCGCCCTGGTGATACTCGCCTTGGGACGACCACCCTTGTCGGCGGCCAGCACAATCATGTCAAAGGCCCTGGCCCGTTCGGCGACGGCCAGCCCGATTTCTCCCAGGCCGACCACTGCCAGCGTCTTGCCCGCTAGCCCATCGGCCTTCGAGTACAGCTTCTTGTTCCAAACGCCTGCCCGCAAATCCGCCACATTGTCAGGGATCCGGCGGTCGATTGAGGTAATAAGACCCATCACGAGCTCCGCTACCGCAATGGCGTTCTTGCCCGGGACGTTGCAGACGAAAATGCCACGCTCGGATGCCGCCTGCACGTCGATTGTGTTGGTACCTGCACCAGCCCGGATGACCAGTTCGAGGCTCCGCCCGGCAGACAACACTTCGACAGGGACTTTCGTAGACCGCACGACCAGGACCTCGAACGAATCAATCGCTTCGATCAAGCCATCTCCATCGAGATCTGGTCGGATGTCGACCGTGTGCCCGACAAATTGGGACCGGAGGTGCTCAGGGAAAGAATCGGCAAACAGAATTCGCATTGCCCGCATGTTTAGCAGCTATTCGCGAACCGGGACTACTGCCAGAGACCATCGGCCAGGAAATATATGAAACCCGCGACGGCTGCGATGAGGAGTACCAGCCCGATGATCACGACCGATTTGTCGACAAGAGGATTCATCCGCGTGGCCGGCCGATCAAGTTCCAATACCTCACACGCCTCTGCGACGTCGGCGGGACGAACCATCAATCGTCCCTGCCGGGGGCCCTCCCCGCCAAGGTTTTCGACAAACACAAAGGCTTCCATACCCCCTGATTCCAGCTTCGCCCTGGCAATCTCAGCCTCGGTGTCACTCAAATAGAGAGCAATCTTAACCAGGTCGTCCATACCGCCGATGGTAGTCCGACTAGTCTCGCCGCCATGCCGCAGATCACGTCAAAGATCGACCCACACTCGGATCAATACCTGGCGAATCAGGCCGCCATGCGCGACATTTTGCTCGAATTCGAGACCGAAATGGCCCGTTCCAGGGCGGGCGGGGGCCCCAAGTACGTCGAACTCCATCGAAGCCGGGACAAACTGCTCGTCCGCGAACGAATCGAGCTTCTCATTGATCGTGACGCTCCGTTCCTCGAACTCTCGTCATTGGCCGCCTGGGGTACGGAGTTCCCGACCGGTGCCAACGTCGTCACGGGAATTGGCATCATCAATGGAGTTGAGTGCGTTCTGTCTGCCCACGACCCGACGACGCAGGCGGGAGCTTCCAATCCGTACTCGCTCGCCAAGTCGCTTCGGGCCCAGGACATCGCTCTTGAGAACCGGCTACCGATGGTCAACCTGGTCGAGTCTGGTGGCGCCGACCTACCCAACCAGAGCGAAGTTTTCCTGAACGGGGGCAAATGGTTCCGCAACCTGACGAACATGTCGAAGCAAGGCATTCCAACCATTGCACTCGTTTTTGGGAACTCCACAGCTGGCGGAGCATACGTCCCGGGGATGTGCGACTACGCGGTCATGGTCAAAGAACGGGCCAAGGTATTCCTCGGAGGCCCGCCACTCGTCAAGATGGCGACGGGAGAGATTTCAACCGATGAAGAACTCGGCGGGGCGGAAATGCATTCGCGGGTATCCGGGCTGAGCGACTACTTCGCTCAGGACGAATACGACGCCATTCGAATCGGTCGCGAAATCGTCGGCCACCTCAACTGGCGAAAGGCCGGCCCGGGTCCATCACGACCAACCCGCCCGCCCCTCTACGACGCCGAAGAGATCCTCGGAATCGTTTCGTCGGATCTGAGGGTGCCATTCGATATGCGAGAGATCCTCGCCAGGATCGTCGATGGCTCCGAGTTCGACGAGTACAAGCAGTTGTACGGGCAGTCTCTGCTGACCGGGTGGGCAACCATATATGGTTACCCGGTCGGGGTTCTCGCCAACCAGTCGGGGGTTCTCTTTTCTGAAGAAGCCGAAAAAGCCACGGAGTTCATACAGCTCTGCAATAGATACGACCTGCCTCTCATCTTCATTCACAACACGACCGGCTACATGGTCGGCAAGCAGTATGAGCAACAAGGCATCATCAAAGACGGCGCGAAGATGGTGAATGCGGTCGCCAACTCTGAAGTCCCCCACATCGTGCTCATGGCGGGCTCGTCTTACGGGGCCGGCAACTACGGCATGGGCGGCAAGGCCTTCCGTCCTCGATTTGTATTTGGCTGGCCAAACCACAAGGTGGCGGTAATGGGCGCCGAGCAACTGGCCGGCGTCATGGACATCATCACACGGGCCGGGATGGAACGGCGTGGACTCGATGTCAACGAGGAAGCACTCGAAGCACAGAAGGATGTCATTCGACAGCAAATCCTCCGCGAGGAGATCGCCTACTTCTCAACCGCCCGGGTGAAGGACGATGGTCTGATCGACCCTCGCGACACGCGCCAGGCATTCGGAATGGCACTCTCTGCTGTGCACTCGGGACCAGTCAAGGGGACGGACGCTTTCGGCGTTTTTCGGATGTAGTCCGGGCGAACTCGATTTCAAGTTGTCTCGCTCACCTGCATAGG
Organism: Acidimicrobiia bacterium; assembly: GCA_016650365.1. Classification (NCBI taxonomy): domain Bacteria; kingdom Bacillati; phylum Actinomycetota; class Acidimicrobiia; species Acidimicrobiia bacterium. Next base: position 3,061 of record JAENVV010000164.1, on the reverse strand, counting down.
GTTCCATCATCACGGTCGCTGCGGCCTCAAGCTTCCAGACGAGAACGTCGATACCTAGTGGTCGAAAACCAATCCTCTACGCGAGAAAAACTCCCCATGAAACAAATCTTCGTTGCTCTCCTCATCGCGCTCACCCTCATCCCGGCAACATCGACTCCGGCCCAGGCGATCACCGAACAAGACATCGTTTTCCCGGTGATTGGCGACGTTCAGTTCGACAACAGCTGGGGCAACGCTCGATCCGGGGGACGACGTCACCAGGGAACCGACATCATGGCCGACAAGATGCTGCCGGTCGTCGCCGTGGCCGACGGTGTGATCGACTGGGTTCACGACGGCACCCGCAAAACCTGCTGTGCGCTCGGCATCACCCACGATGACGGCTGGGAATCGTATTACATCCACATGAACAACGACACCCCGGGCACCGACGATGCCAGAGGCTGGGGATTCGCCCCTGGTATCGAAGAGGGAACACGCGTGATCGCCGGACAGCTCATCGGCTGGGTCGGCGATTCGGGAAATGCCGAAGGAACCGCCTCTCACATTCACTTTGAACTCCATCAGCCCGATGGAACCAAGATCAATCCGTACGACTCCCTCCTGGCCGCCCCCCAGGCTGCGACCTTGACTATCGCAGGCTCGATCCCGTTTGACGCCGCCACGGCGATAGCCGACTCCCTCGGTGGGCGGTTGCCAATCGGTGACTTGACCACCGTTGGCGAAGACGCCCTGCCGGCCACTGCCGCCACCGTCCGGGTCAACGATGACATGCTGCTCTTGCTCACGAGGCAGAGCCACGTCGCAGAGTCGGTTGACTTTCTCTATCCCACCGTCCAGGTCGTGGAGTTCATTCTCATCGAGGAACTCGAGACAATCCAGGCCAGACTTGAGGTCCGCCCTCCCGCCTAGGACTCCAACGGGCGGCGCCTGCCGCGATCGGCATTCGGTCTCCTACTCCAGTTGGCTACCGTCCCGCTAGCCTCGGCATACGATGATTTCCAAGCTGCTGATCGCCAACCGGGGCGAAATCGCCCGCCGGATTATCCGCACGTGTCACGAGATGGGTATTGCCACCGTGGCAGTCTTCTCAGATGCCGATAAGGACGCCTCTTTTGTACACGAGGCAGGCGAGGCTTTCGCACTTGGAGGTAACACCCCGGCGGAGTCATACCTCCGGGGCGAGGCCATCATCGAGGCGGCCCTGGCCACCGGATCAGATGCCATCCACCCCGGTTACGGTTTCCTGGCCGAGAATGCCAAGTTCGCATCGGACTGCGCAGATGCCGGGGTCATATTCGTTGGTCCGTCACCGTCCTCCATCGCCGACATGGGCGACAAACTGTCAGCCAAACGAACGATGGAGGCTGCCGGGGTACCAACCTTGAAGAGCGTTCTGGTCAGCATCGAAGACCCGGAATCAGCTGCTACAGAAGCAGCTGGGATCGGCTACCCGGTCCTGGTGAAAGCCACTGCCGGCGGTGGCGGCAAGGGTATGCGAATCGTCGCATCCGAGGATCGACTGGCCGACTCGATCGCCGGCGCTGCCCGCGAGGCAGAAGCGGCCTTCGGGGACGGAACCGTGTTTCTGGAACCGTACCTGGACGCTCCCCGGCATATCGAAATCCAGGTATTCGGAGATAGCCATGGCAACGTCACGCACCTGTTCGAGCGCGAATGCTCGATCCAACGTCGCCATCAGAAGATCATCGAGGAATCGCCGTCCCCCGCACTGACTCCGGAGTTGCGAGCTCAGATGGGAGCGGCTGCAGTGACCGCCTGCCGGGCGGTTGATTACGTGGGAGCCGGGACCGTCGAATTCCTTTTCAAGGATGGTGACTTCTACTTCCTCGAGATGAACACCCGCCTTCAGGTCGAACACCCGGTGACCGAGTGCGTGACAGGTCTCGATCTGGTCCGACTTCAGATTGAGGTCGCCGAGGGCCGTGCGCTACCAACCGCCGCGTTGACACCGACCATGACCGGCCATGCCATCGAGGCGCGTCTCTACGCCGAGGACCCACGTAATGGGTACCTCCCTTCGATCGGCACCATCGATCGCTTCCAGATCGACGGTGCCAGGGTTGATAGCGGGGTTGAAGAAGGAAGCGAAGTTTCAGTCTTCTACGACCCGATGATCGCCAAGGTGGTCGTTCATGCGGCAACCCGTCAAGACGCCAGCCGTCAGCTCGCTACCGCGCTGGCCAATGCATCGATCCACGGGGTGATCACGAACCGGGACCTGCTGGTGGGGATTCTGCGACACCCCGAATTCGTCTCCGGTGAAACGGACACTCACTTCTTGGAGCGCAACCCTGCCGGGACGTTGGGAATGCCACGGGCCGACGACTCGGTTACCCAGCGTCACGCGGTTGCCGCCGCCCTGGTCGGCCAGTCACATCGGAGGGAAAGCTCAAAGGTGGTCCCGGACCTGCCAAGCGGATGGCGAAACAGTCCCTCTCAACCACAGAGCATCTCCTATATGGGACAGCATGGCCCTCTCCACGTGTCATACCTCTTCAATCGGGACGGAGTCAGCGTGTCGGTCAACGACCAACCGATGCCACTGACGATCCACTCCCTCGGCGATTGGAGTGCAGACCTGCAATTTGGATTGAACCGGCGGCGATATCAGGTGCGCGAGGTGGGTGACCGATGGCTGGTCGACGGACCTGACGGTGCATCGACGTTGATCGAACTGTCCCGGTTCCCGGCCTCGGAACCAGAAATCGTTGTCGGCTCCATGGTTTCACCCATGCCGGGTCGGGTGATCCGCGTAGACGTCGCTGACGGCGACCGAGTAGCGGCCGGAACGAGCCTGGTCATCATCGAAGCGATGAAAATGGAACATACGATCGCCGCCCCGGCGGCCGGCACGGTGACCTCTGTGAACGTGACCGTCGGCGAACAAGTTGGCGCCGAACAAGTACTGATCGTTATCGAAGCCGACGAATCGTCGTGAAGCCGACGAATCGTCCTAATCGTCGTCCTGGCTATCGGCCAACTCGGCCGCTCTCCGATGGTGGGCCGCCTGCCTCCTGTGGAATACCGAAACATTTGG
>JAENVV010000163.1 GCA_016650365.1 Acidimicrobiia bacterium | reverse complement strand
TTCTGCGGTGGTGCGATGACGGGGTGGACTGGCTTTGCCAGTTCGTCGACAGAACGGCAAGCCGTTGCGAACCGGCTGCGCCAGTTCGTCGACAGAACGGCAAGCCGTTGCGAACCGGCTGCGCCAGTTCGTCGACAGAACGGCAAGCCGTTCTGTGGTGGTGGCGGTTTGGGGTTGGGTTGGTTTGGGGGGGACAAGGTGAACTGGCTGCGCCCGTTCGTGCTATCCGAGCCAGACGACGATGGCTGAACCAGCCAGCATGGACAGGGTGCCAAAGATCAAGGGCGGAGTCAGTTTCTCGAATTTGGCGTCGAAGACCACCGGGGCCAGGGCGACGATCACGAGGGTGGCGAGCTGCTGGACGGTGATGGCGATAGCGATGGTGGTCAGGCCGAACGAAACCCATTGGGCACCGATGCCGATCGCGCCGGTCAGACCGCCGAGCATCATCCACTTGTAGGTTTCCCGCGGAATGGTGGGCCACTGCCACATTCCGGCGGCCGTCAGGCCAATGGCATGGAGGATGAGGGCCGCCCCCAGACCGACGGTCAGGCCGAGGATCGGTTCGTCCAGGCCTTCGAGGCCTTTGCGGATGAGCATCGGCGAGGTACCCCAGAGACTCGCCACCATGAGTGCCAGCCAGGGACGGGTCCAGACACCACCGCCCGGTGCACGGCTCAGGGAAATGAGGGTCACTCCGGCGACGCTGGCAAGTACACCGACAAACGTGAGCCAACTGAGCGACTCGCCGAGGATCGGCACCGCCAGCAACACGCCGACGATGGGCGCGGCCGATACGAGGGCGCCCGTCCGCGCCACCCCGATCTTTTGTTGGCTCAGAGCCAGCAGTGTCCAACCCACTCCGTAATGGATGGAAGCACTTCCGGCGAAAAAAGCCAGCGATTTGATGGGAGCGTCGGCAAGAAGTCGGTAATCGCCGCTGACAAACAGACGGCCGATAAGGACCACTTCGACGAAGCACAAAAGTCCAAAGGCCGTGCGGAAGGCATCCGTGAGCAGATTGGACTTGCGGTTCATCATCTGGGTGAACCCGAAGCCCAACGCGGAGACCAACGCCCATCCGACACCAGGCTCCATCATGTTTCTTTCCGATAGGCGACCACGGAAGCTACCAAACGTTGGCAGTCCGAAACGATTCCTGGACATGCCCGCTGAAGATCGGCAATCGGACACTTGACGTCAAGTCCTGAACGGCATGGTTAGGCTCGCGGCTGGCAAGACCAATTAAGGAGAGTCATACGATGTTGGACGGAAAACCGCGCGAACTGGCCTCGGGCAAACACTTTGCCGTGTTGAGCACGCTGAACCAGGACGGTTCGATCCAAAGCCATCCAATGTGGTGTGACGTGGATGACAGCCACATCCTGATCAACACTGAGGTCCATCGGGCCAAGTTCAAGAACATGCAACGTAACCCCAACGTCACCGTGCTCGTTCAGGAGACCGGAAATCCGTGGAGTTGGTCCGAAGTTCGGGGCAAGGTCGTTGAAACCGTCACCGGCCCCGAGGCGCGCGACCATATCGACAAGCTGGCCAAGAAGTACATGGGTGTCGACGACTATCCCAACCCGATCCAGTCGGAGCGGGTGCTTGTGAAGATTCGCCCTGAGCGCGTGATGTCGTTCCCGCCCGGTAGCTGATGAGGGTTTTCTGGAAGCTGGTCAATCGGGCTTCCCAGCTTGTCGGGATCCACGATTCCGTGGATATGGCCAACACGAGACGTACGAGCACAAGCTGGCCGACGCCAGGGAACTCGTAGATCTCAAGGACCTCAAGATCCCGGTGGTGGTCGATGGCATCGACCAGAAGCACCACCTTGACCTTGGTAACTTGCCGAACATGGCCTATGTGGTCGATAAGAAAGGCGTCGTCCGGTATGCCAAAAACTGGCTACTTGCCGACGATATTGACGAAGTACTCTCCGGATTGGTCAGCCAGGACGACCCGACTCGACCCGTAACCGTCACGATCGCCACTCATCACGTCGATTCGTCGATCTAGCGAACTATCAGACATGGATCACGCGGGCCGGGAATAATCCTATATTGTGTATGACGTAGTGGTCTGTCGTCGAGGAGCAGCATGAGCAG
>JAENVV010000162.1 GCA_016650365.1 Acidimicrobiia bacterium | reverse complement strand
TTCCTCCGTGGTCAGAAGCCGCTTGCGCCCACTCGACACGAAAAGGGCGCAACAAAACTGTACTTGACCCACAGCGCGGCTGACTCCCAAATCGTTCGTCCAACAGCACGGCCAATCGACCCGGATGAGTACCCCGGGGGGGACTTGAACCCCCACGCCTTGCGGCCGTGGATTTTAAGTCCACTGCGTCTGCCGATTCCGCCACCGGGGCCTGATGTCAAGTGGACACTAATGCAATCGCCACTCCGTGCAGCAGGTCACGCTCGGAGATGGTCATATCGATGCCACCCATCGCCAGGAGGGATGCTTCGAGGACCACGAGACCGCCGAGGATGACCGGGGCCCGCTTCTCCCCGATGGTACCCACCGTGGCAATCTGCGACGTGTCGAGAGACGACAGGCGGGCTAGGAGCTCTTGTACGTCGTTAAGGGTGATCGTCGAAAGGTGCGTACGTTCTCTCTCATGGTGAGTCAACCCAAGCAAGGTGCCAGCCACGGTGGTACAGGTGCCGGCGACACCAACGGGTCGACCGGCCACGCCAACCTCTGCGCTGGCGATGTTGTGGCAGGCCACGCGGCGGGCCTGCGCCAGTACTTCCGCCGAGACCGGCCCGTCGCCCAGATACAGGTCGGTTAGCCGAACAGAGCCGATGTCAATGCTGACCGCCGACTCGACGTGTCCGGTGCCGGTGACAAACTCAGTTGAGCCGCCACCGATGTCGATGACCGTGATCCGCTCACCTGGTACCGCCTGGGCAGCGCCGGCAAAGGCAAAGCGGGCTTCTTGTTCACCACTGATCAACGAAGGGCGAATCCCGCAGGCAGCCTGGGCTGCATCAAAGAATTCATCGCGGTTGAGGGCGTCCCGCGAGGCCGACGTGGCCACGATGATGGAGCGATCCGCCGTGGCGAACGCGGCCGAGAATGACCGCAGGGCTGTCACCGTTCGTCGGATGGCATCCGGCTGGAGTCGACCGGTGGCATGGAGACCTCGCCCAAGGCCAACAACGTCGGTGCGAACCTCGACCTCGTCGACCTCCACTTCGCCAACCGCCGCCCCAACGACGTCGGCAACGAGCAGCCGGACCGTATTCGTGCCAATGTCGCCAACGGCAACCCGGGTCATCTTGGTTCAACCCAATCAGGATTGCGGATCATGTGCCCATCGATTTCCGTCACGCACGGTGTCGCACAGATGAGCGGTTCCACCCAGGGAGCTACCAGACCACCGATCGGGTTGTCGTTGCCCGCCACATGGTCGGCGTAATGAGCGTGCAAGCACTTCACGCCGGTCACCAGGCCTGCGACGCCGCCGGTCGGCCGGTGTTTGGCACCGATCGGAATCAGTGCGTCTCGCTCAGCGCCGTACCTGAGGTGGGCTGCTTGCATACGGTCGGCGAGGATCGGGTCTTCGTCGAGCGCCTGCTCCATCGCCTTGACCCCTCCAGCACCTTCGAGACGGCCGATCCGCCGATTGGCAAGCGGGCAGGTCAGCCAATAACGAGTAGGAAACGGGGTACCGTCATCGAGTAGCGGCGGAACCTTGATCACCGTGGGAAGTCCCAGTGCGCAGCGGGCAACAGGTTGGCTGGCCGCCCTTAGCGGGCGCTCGATCTGTGCAGCGGCAATCGCCGCATCCGCGTCGTCATGCATGACGGGGCCCTCAGCGGGAGACAAGATCCTCGCCGGTCAAAAAATCGGTCAACATCCGCCACCAGGGTCGGCGCTCAGGCAGTACGATCGTGGGCTCTACCACCGGGACAGCATCCGACGGCGTCGTAATGACATACGCGATCTCGCCTTCGCGTACGTAGCCGAGATCCTTACGAGCGATTCGCTCCAATTCGGTCTCGGTCGACAATGCGGCCACCTTGTTCTCGAGAAGAGCATTATCCGATCGAAGAGTGGCCAGATGCTCCTGGGCAAGCTCTACCTTGCTCTCCTGGGCCAACATCACCCGAAAGGGAAAGACGTTGGTGACCACCACTGCCAGAACCACCATCAGGCCGATCGGTACTACCGTCTGCAACCGATGGCGGGTCATGCGCGACCGGCAAAGGTCGACCAGCCACCAAAGCGCGCTTCAGTACCGAGTCGTTCCTCGATTCGGAGCAGTTGGTTGTACTTGGCAGTCCGCTCCCCCCGGCTAGGAGCCCCCGTCTTGATTTGTCCCGCGTTGGTAGCCACTGCCAGATGCGAAATGAAGCTGTCCTCCGTCTCGCCAGACCGGTGGGAGACCATCCGGGCGAACCCGGCTCCGAGGGCGGTATCCATCGTGTGGAGGGTCTCGGACAAGGAGCCGATCTGATTGACCTTGATCAGGATCGCATTGGCGGCCCTTTCGTCGATGCCCCGCTGGAGGATCTCCTCATTCGTGACGAAGAGATCGTCGCCAACCAACTGCGTCTTCGATCCGAGTCGAGCAGTCAGCGTCTTCCAACCGTCCCAGTCGGCCTCATCGAGACCGTCTTCTATGGAAACCAGCGGAAAATCATCCAGAAGACCGACGTAGTAGTCAACCATGTCATTGGCACTGAGTCTTTTGCCTTCAAATTGATAGGCTCCGTCAACGTAGATCTCTGAGGCAGCCACATCAAGAGCGAGGGCGATATCTTCGCCGAGTCGGTAGCCGGCCGCCTCGATCGCCTCGGCTAATAGCTCCAGGGCCGCCCGATTCGAGGGCAGATCCGGTGCAAAGCCGCCTTCGTCGCCAACATTGGTCGAGAGCGACTGGCCGGTTAACACCTTCTTGAGCGCGTGGTAGACCTCGACGCCGGCTCGCAACGCCTCACTGAAGCTGGGCGCTCCCGCCGGCACGAGCATGAATTCCTGAATGTCTACCGAGTTGGCGGCATGCGCTCCACCGTTGAGGACGTTGAGCATCGGCACCGGGAGTACCCGGGCGGCGGGCCCGCCAAGATATTTGAAGAGAGGAAGGTTCAGTTGTCCGGCGGCCGCCCGAGCCGTTGCCAATGAAACCGCCAGGATGGCGTTGGCACCAAGGTTGGCCTTATTCGGGGTCCCGTCGAGATCGAGCAGGATTTGGTCGACCAACTCCTGGCGGGTCGCGTCAACCCCGAGCAGCGCCGGAGCCATCGTCTCTTTGATATTGGCAACGGCCCGTGTAACGCCCTTGCCGCCGTAGCGGTCCCCGCCATCTCGAAGCTCAATCGCCTCAAGCGCCCCGGTCGATGCTCCAGATGGAACCCCGGCCCGGCCAAACCCACCTCCAGCAAGGCGGACTTCGGCTTCTACGGTCGGATTCCCTCTGGAATCGAGGACCTCACGGGCCCAGATCTCGCTGATATGCGTCGACATGGACCCTCCTTGTGTCACAAAATGTACCACGGACTGGTTACTCCTCTTCGTCTTTCGCGGCTGCCCACCAGTTCTCCAGCTCCTCTGGAGAACTGGTGGCCAGGTCGACCTGTGACTCCATCCACTCAAGCCGACTCTGGAACCGGTGGACGGCTCTGCGCAAAGCAACTTCCGATCCGATACCAAGATGACGAGCCAGGTTGATGACGGTAAACAGCACGTCCCCTAGCTCGTGCAGGCGTTCATCGGGAGTGCGGGCGTTCTGCAGTTCGGTAATTTCCTCAAGAAGCTTTTCGTAGACCGGCTCGGCGGTTGCCCAATCAAACCCAACTCCCCTGGCCCGATCTTGGACCTTCTCGGCCTTGTTCAGTGGGCCGAGGTTGTTGGCCACCCCCTCAAAAAGGGTCCGGTCGCCCTTCTCCAACGCCTTGGCTCGTTCCCAAACGCCCAGAACCTCGTCGGGCGAATCGGCCTGCTCGTTGCCGAACACATGTGGGTGGCGGCGAACCAACTTGTCGATAAGCACCTGACCAACCCCGTCGGGGCGCAAGGTGCCCGCTTCCTCTCCCATGGTGATGTGGAACAAAACCTGCAGCAAGACGTCACCGAGTTCTTCTTCGACGTCGGCATAGGCGCCATAGTCCGGTTCGCCCCCCGGCGCCGCAAGCGGCAACCCCGACAGAGCCTCCGCCAATTCGGCGGCTTCCTCGGTGAGGTTGGCGACCAGTGATTGATGGGTCTGGCCTGCATCCCAGGGACAATCACGGCGTAAGGTGCGCATGATGTCGATGGCCCCCAACCAACCGGCTGGCTGGGGCTGAAGGACCAGGCTGGTTCGTAGGGAAGCGATCGAGGAATCGAACTCCCCAATGGGTTTGGTCTCGAGACGGGCTTGCGGTCCACCCAGATCGGTAGCCACGGTGATCGAGGTGTCGTCCCCAAGTAACTCCGAGAGCACTGCCAGGACATGAGCCGCCACCACCGGAAGATCTATCTGGCCGATGATGGTGGGGACATGCAACGGAAATGGATCCGGAAGTTCCCGACCATCGAGGATTTGGAGACCTCGTTCAAGCGGGTCGATCGAGAGTTCCGCACAAATGAGGTCCACAAACGACTCGGCGCCGATCACCTGGACCGGGGTTGATCGGTCAAGCGCCAGTCGGCGCAGCCGAGCCACCACGAACTCCCCCACCGACGGGCTGCCAGGAACCGCGAAGATGACCGGACCTGACTCGGCCATGGCCAGGACACGAGCGGCCAACTCGTCATAGACGACGTCGAACGACTCGATGGACTCATACAAATCATCGCCCGAAGTCACCTCTCGAAGCTCCGCAAGCTCCGCCAGGGCCGGATGCCTGACGGTGCGGACGATCAGGCTGAACGCCGGGTCGAGGAGAAGGTCACGCGTTGAATCGGGTAGGCGGTCCAAGCCGCCCGGCCCAACACCAACGATGACGAGTCGATTGTTCAGGGGGCGATGATGGTTGGGGGCTGAGTGGTGTCCTCAGGAAGAGTCCACGTTCCGTAGGAGTCAGCGACCTGAACATCCGCCGATCGAATCTCGCCAACGTACCACTCACTGAGGAGCGTTGTGGCGCTCGTCGATTTGATACTTTCGGCGATCCGATCGTGATACTCGGCGAATTCCGGGATGGTGCGATCGGTGACGAGGATGACGTGAAAGCCAAATTCGCTCTCGACCGGAGGAAACGGCTCATTGAGCGGGGCGACCAACGTGGCCTGGGCGAATGGTTCAACATAACCAGTCGGCGAGGCGCACCCGAGGTCCCCACCATCAGCCGCCGATCCATCACTCGAAAGTTCCTTGGCCAGTGCCGCGAAACCCTCGCCGGCCACCGCTCGATCGTAGGCAGCCTGAGCTTCCTCCTCGGTCGCAACAAGTATGTGCGAAGCGCAGACCTGGGTGAGTTCATCGACAGCTGCATCAAACTGAGTCTGGATCTCAGCCTCATCTGGTTCGGGAACCTGACCCGTGAAGCGACCGCTCAGCTGCGTTTGAATACGATCTTGTCGCACGATCATTGGCAGGACTGCTTCACTGAAGCCATTCTCGGTGAGTGCGGTGTCAAGCGTCACGCCTTGCCCGGCTAGCGACGCTTCGATTTCGGTGATCCCCGCCTGAATGTCGTCATCAGAGACACTGATCTCAAACTGATCGAGCGCCGCTTTCGAGACGATTTGATCAACGATCACCTGATAGAGCATGTCATTGAAAGCGGTTTGTTCGGGGGCCGCCGAATCGGTAAGCAGGTCAGCGACCTGGGCGGTTGAGATGGTCGTGCCGTTTACGACAGCGGCCGAACCGGAGCCGCACGCACTTATCACGAGCGCGAGAACAACAGCGATGGGAATGAGACGTTTCACGAGGTCACCTTAATCTGAATTGCCTTGAACGGTTGTCGATGTTGGCGTCCATGGTAGGCCGGAGCGTGCACCATACGAAACTGTCACGCCCACATCGCCTGGATGAAGGTAATGAGGTGGTCGACTACGACCGCATCTGGAGGCGCGGGCAGGAATATCGTCCCTTCCGAGGCCCGCAGAACAGCCTTCGGAGCGAGCCGCCTAAGACGTACCTCCTGCGAGTCCGTGAAGTCGACAGGACCGATCCGGATCTCGTTGCGCAGCTTGACAACTTCCGACAATCCAACCCTGATGGCTTCCGTGCGCAACCGAGCCAACCCAATGAGCGAGTGGCCACTGGGAGGAAGCTCACCGTATCGATCGGCCCACTCGGCCGCCACATCCAATACCTGATCGGAAGTGATGGTGGCCGCCAATCGTCGATAGGCCTCGATCCGGGCCGACTGATCCGCGATATATTCATCAGGGAGATGGGCGTCAACCGGCAGGTCGATTCTGACCTCAGGTGGATCATCGCTTACCTCGGGTTTGAACCCTTCGAGCTCCCCGACCGCTTCAGCAACCAGGTTCACGTACGTGTCGAAACCGACCGCCGAGATGTGACCGGACTGCACCTCGCCGAGCATCGAACCGGCTCCGCGGATCTCCAGATCTCGAAGGGCCACATCAAAACCAGATCCCAGGTCTGAGTGCTCGCCGATGGCTTCGAGCCGACGATGGGCATCTTCGGACATGATTTGATCGGTTGGGTGAAACAGATACGCGTATGCCCTCTGATCCGAGCGGCCGACCCGCCCGCGTAGCTGGTACAGCTGAGCCAACCCGAGCAGATCGGCCCTTTCAACAATGAGGGTGTTGACTTGCGGAAGGTCCAACCCGGACTCGATGATCGTGGTAGCGACCAGGACATCGTACTCACGATTCCAGAAGTCAAGCATGACCTGCTCAAGCTGACCTTCCGACAACTGCCCATGAGCTACGGCATATCGCGCGTCAGGAACGAGGCCCCTCAGCTGGGCGACCGCCCGATCGATTGACTGCACCCGGTTGTGAACGTAAAAAACCTGACCTTCCCTCAGCATTTCCCGACGAATGGCAGCCGACACCGATTGCCGATCGTAGGGGCCGACATACGTCAGGATCGGATGCCGATCCACCGGCGGAGTACGTATGTGGCTGACGTCACGAACTCCGGTGAGCGCCATCTCCAACGTTCGGGGAATCGGCGTGGCAGTCAGTGTAAGAACGTCAACGCCGACCTTCATCTCCTTCAATCGATCCTTGGCGCCCACCCCAAATCGCTGTTCCTCATCGACGACCATGAGGCCAAGGTTCTTGAACTTGACGTCCTGTGACAGGAGGCGATGGGTTCCGATCACAACGTCGACCTCACCGGTCTCAAGGGCAGCCAATACAACTCGCTGCTGGGCAGAGGTCAGGAAGCGGCTGAGGACCTCGACCCGGATCGGATACGGGTCGAATCGCTCAGAGAACGTCTGGAAGTGTTGCTGCGCCAGAAGGGTGGTTGGACATAACACGACGACTTGTTTCCCGGCCACAGCTGCTTTGAACGCCGCCCGGATGGCCACTTCGGTTTTCCCGAACCCAACGTCCCCGAAGATAAGGCGATCCATCGGTTTGCCTTCAGCCATATCTGTTTTCACGTCTGCAATGGCGGTGAGCTGATCCGGCGTCTCCTCGTAGGGGAAGGCGTTTTCGAGCTCTTGCTCCCACGGCGTGTCGGGGCCGAATGCATGTCCCACGGCGGCTGCCCGGCGACGGTGCAAGTCAACGACTTTCTCCGCGATGGCTGCGACCGCTTTGCGTACCTTGGTTTTGGTCTTCTCCCAATCGCTTCCGCCCATCCTCGACACCCGAGGCGCTTCGCCACCCGTGTATTTGGAGACGGCCGCCAACGAGTCGGTCGGTACGTACAGTTTGTCGGCACCTGCGTAGGCGATAATGAGATAGTCGCGTTCCACCCCGGCAATGCTGCGGGTCACCAGCCCTTCGAACCGGCCGATGCCGTGCCGGTGGTGCACCACGTAATCTCCAACCGTTAGATCACGGTACGCCGGCCCAGAGCCCTGGCCGGCTCTGGCGGTCGTCCGACGATGGGCCCTGCGACGCCCGGCGATCTGTTGTTCGCCGACCACCGCCACGCCTGGTCCCGACATGACGAACCCATGGTGAATCCCGAGTGAAGTGATCGCGGCCGTCGGCCGATCAAGGATGTCGCGTCTCGGCAAAGCGAAACCCTCCTCGCCGAGAAGCCTGGCAACTCGATCAGCAGCGGCCACTCCGTCCATGGCAACCACCGTGATGATCTCGCGATCCGCCAATTGTTTCAGACCGGCTGCCACCGACTCGGCAACCCCGGGCTGAGCATCGAGACCACTCACTTCCACGATCTGATCGGCTGGACCGGTGGGAAGCGATGGTGCCTGGATCACTGTGCCGCGCACCCGACCCAATTCGTGGGCGAGGTCCAGGTAGAGGGCCGGATGATCACCGGCCGGGGGGGCTCCACTCCCCCACGTGGGAGCGAGCGCCTCAGCCAGATCCTCTTCCTCACCGATAAGCTCGGCGGCCCGATTCCTACAGCGAACCGGATCGAATACGTACACCCGGTCCGGCGCCTTGACGAGCATGCTGTCCGGCTCGGCCACCCATGGCATCCATGACTCCATCCCGGGGAAGGTCACGCCCTGGGCGATCCGATCCCAGGCGTGTGCTGCCCAGGGTTCCTTCACAACCAGATGAGCGGCGCGGGCGCGAATCTCCGGATCGGTCCGAAACTCGCGCGCTCCTTGCAGAACCATCCGTTCGATGGCACCCATCGAGCGCTGCGACGAGACCGCAAAATCACGAATCGACTCGACTTCGTCTCCCCAGAATTCAACGCGTACCGGCTGGGCCGTTCCGGCGCCGAAAACATCAATGATCCCACCACGAATTGCGAATTCGCCGCGGCTCTCAACCCGGCTCACCCCCTGATAGCCCGTATCGGACAACCAGGCAACCAGATCATCAAAGCCCGCCTCCATCCCCTGGCCAAGAACGAAGGGACGCGGCCTCGTGGGCGACAGGCGCTGGATCACGGCGCGGACCGACCCGACGACCACCGATCCCGGCTCGCCGTCCGTGAGCGTGTATTCGGCCCTGGCCCGGTTGGCCATCGTGCTGACATTCGGACTGACATGCTCGAACGGAAGTGTCTCCCAGGCCGGCAGGTGGACGGTCCGGTCCGAAAACAACGATAAATCGTCGGCTAGCTCTTCGGCCTCTCGCTCGCCGGCGACCAGTGCCAGCATCGGGTGTTCTGACCGAGCGGCCAGCCCCGCCAGGAGGAAGGCACGCCCGGCAGGTGCCACGGCAAACCAGTTGGGCAACTGGTTGAGTTCGTATGCCGACCAGCGGTCGACGAGGGGGCGAAGGGGTGGACTCATGTGCGAGCAGGAATCGTAGCGGTGGTCGTACGTCTCCCCATCAGGGCCTGGCAGGGGCGACGTAGGTTCCGGTGGCCAGGGCCACGAGGCGTTCCGAGTCATCTCCCACCCAGAGTCGGATCTCACCAAACATGCCAGACCTTCCCACTTTCAGAAGGCGGGCCGAGGCAAACAAGTCATCGCCTACGGCCGGCCGAAGGAAGTCTATGGACATATGCGAGGTCACCGCCATCGACTGCAGGCCAATCTCTGTGAAAACTGCGAACCACAGCGACGCGTCGGCAAGGCTGAACTGAACTGGCCCTGATATGTATCCGCCAGGCCGCAGCTGACCGGGATCGTACGTCCACCTGGCAGTGGCCGTACGGTGTCCTACCGACACGCACCGATTCCCTGAGGCGGCCGCCGCCGGGAACTGTTCAAGAACGAATGCATCAATCAGTTCGGGAGTCACAGGGGCCACCAGGACGATTGTAGGTCTTAGGCGGACGGGTTGGTCTCAGCCCATTCGATGAGTCTGCGGAACGTCTCGGACGCCGAGCGGTACGTCATTCCGAGCTGTTCAGCAGCGGCCGACCCGTCGTGAATATGGTCGACCGACATCGTCCGAATCATCTCGGCGCACAGCTCGACTCCAAGCTTGCGGCCGATGGGGCTGAGCAACGGGCCGAGCAATGCCAGCGCCCGGACGATGCCCGAGGGTATGAATCGCACGTCAAAGCGACGGCCGGTGTCTTGCGCAAGCAAACCAAGAGCATCCCGGGTCGTCATGGAGAATCCCGAGAGAATCAGCCGATCGTTGCCAACGTCTGCATCGGCCGCCAACCGGATGGCCGTTGCACAGTCCGCGATATCGATGATCGAGATGGCGGTGTCGATCATGAAATTCAGCTTGCCATCGATCAGATCAAGGATCAACTTGCCGGTGCCCGTGACCCGACCGGGTCCCTGAACCGAACTCGGGGCCACCAGCACCACGCCGGTCGAGCGACCGGCCGCCGCGGCTCGCAAACGTTCGTCGGCAGCCCACTTGGTCTCCGCATAGAAAGAGGTGCGGTGGCCGACGGCCGCCGCCGAAGAAATATGAACCATCCGGCGGGCTCCGGCTCGCGAGGCGGCCTCGTATACCGCCACCGGCGCTTCCACGTTGGTCGCCCACATCGAGGGTCGATCTTTCACACATAGACTGTTCACACCGGCGATGTGAAACACAGTGTCTGCCCCGTCGACAAAGCCGTCAAGGTCGGCCAGATTCCCGACATCGCCTCTGATGATTTCAACGTCACTCGGAAAGGAAACTGCCGAGGCTTCGGAGCGGGCCAGCGCCCGAACTCGCCACCCGTGCTCAAGCAATTCTCGGACGGTGGCACTCCCGACGGTGCCGGAGCCGCCGGTCACGGCCGCCATTCGCATCAGACTGCGGGGCGACTGACGAAAAAGCCCCGGATGTAATCCCAACCGGAGTACAAGGTAAGAACCACCGCCACGGCCATGAGGTACTCATCCAAGTACCAATTACCGATTCGATCGCCCGACCGAACGATGGCAAAGCCGAGGGCGACGAACTGGGCATTGGCTTTGAGCTTGCCCCAAATCGACGGCGGAACATGGATTCCCTCCAGTCCAGCCAGGCTCCGTAAAGCCATAACGGCAAACTCACGAGTGATGATGATGCCCGCAATCCAGATCGAGGCTCGACCAACAGCGATGAGAGCGAGAAAGGTTCCCGTCACGAGCATCTTGTCGGCGGTCGAATCAAGAAACGCCCCCAACGTCGTCAGCTGACCCATCCGTCTGGCGAGATACCCGTCAAGGAAGTCGGTGATGGCCGCGACAACAAAGAGCGCGGCTGCCCAGGCAGGCACATCGCTCATGATCAAGCCCATCACGACAGGCACAAGCACCATTCGCAGGATCGCAAGTTGGTCGGACACAGAAACTCGCATGAGCATCGATAGTAATGCGCCGGCCGTCCGACCTGATCCCCGGGGGTCTGATTTGGCCTATCGCGCGATCGCAGTAGCGTTTACCTCATGCCAAAGCTGTGGACCCGTCACGACCATCTCGTTGCCATGTCCGAAATCGACGAACTCGACCTTCTCATCATCGGAGGAGGAGTCACCGGAGCAGGCGCCGCCCTTGATGCGGGCACTCGCGGGCTGCGAGTTGGCCTCGTAGAACTATCCGACTTCGCTTCGGGGACCTCAAGCCGTTCCACGAAACTATTGCATGGGGGAATTCGCTACCTCCCCCACTTTGAGTTCGGTCTGGTTCATGAGGGACTGGCCGAGCAGAAAATCCTGGCGAGGAATGCCGATTTTCTGTATGACCCGCTGGAGTTTCTCATCCCGATGTACCGGGGTCGCCGTTTGGCCGATCTGCCGTCCTGGGCCTCGGCGCCCCGGTTCGCTCCCCTGGCCATGGGAATGGGTCTCTTTCTGTATGACACGCTGGGGCGGCGTCCCCGAGGATCCCATCGGGCAGTCTCGCGCGACGAATTACTCGAGTTCGTCCCGACCTTGTTGCCACAAGGTCTTAACGGTGGATTCGGATACATGGATGCCCAAACCGATGACTCCCGGCTGGTACTTAGTGTTCTGAAAACTGCCGTCGAGCGATACGACGCACTCGCCGTGAATCACCTAACCGCCACCCGGGTGACCCGGGAGGGACCGAGCTTCCGGGTGCATCTCCAGGACCAGCTCGGCGATGCCGGCTTCTCGGTGAAAGCCCGAGCGGTTATCGCCGCGACCGGCGCACTCAGACCACCCCCGTCAACCCGGGGAGAATCCGCCCCGGTTCGATTGTCGGCAGGCGCTCACCTCATCATCGACAAATCCGATCTCGGGATCGGAGACCAGGCCCTGCTGCTCCCTGAGACCGACGACGGACGGGTGATGTTCGTTGTCCCATGGCTTGACACCGCCATGGTTGGAACCACCGACACGGCCTACACCGACGACCCTGCCCATCCCCGGGCAACCGACGACGAT
Source organism: Acidimicrobiia bacterium (assembly GCA_016650365.1). Classification (NCBI taxonomy): domain Bacteria; kingdom Bacillati; phylum Actinomycetota; class Acidimicrobiia; species Acidimicrobiia bacterium. The sequence goes on along the minus strand of JAENVV010000162.1, from coordinate 14,218 downwards.
GTGGAGTACCTCATGCGTCATCTTCGAATGTACCTCGACATCGGCGACATTGAACCGATCTCGGCGTTTTCGGGTCTGCGAGCCCTCATGGATGGGGACGGCTCGACGGCGAAAGCCTCGCGGGGCCATGAGATCATCACGATTGAACCAGGCTACATCCAGGTGGCCGGAGGAAAGCTGACCACCTACCGGAGGATCGCTGAAGAAACGGTCGATGCCGCCGCCAAGTTCTTGAAGGTCGACGCGCCGTCACGGACCAACGTCGAACTTCTGGTAGGGGCCGCCGGCGGCCAGCACGCCGAGAAGCTGCTCGGCGACGACCTGCGAGCCATCGAAGTCGACGACGGACTCGCCAGAAATCTCTTGCGACGATACGGAACGCAAGCCCAAAACGTCGTCAGTTCCATAACCTCGGCCGAGCATCTACGAGTGCCTCTTTCCGACGGTAAGACCCTCCTCGGCGAGGTCGCATACGCGGCCGCGTACGAGGGGGCGGCGAGCATCGCCGACTTCGCACTTCGCCGAACTCACGCTGCCTGGTTCTCCCGCAATCACGCCAGGGTCGACGCCAAACTCATCGCCGATGAACTAGGTACGTCACTCGGGTGGTCCGACGACGAGACCGAGCTTCAGCTCGACCGATTCGAGGCTGAGTTGATTGCCGAGGGGCTCTGAGCGCTAGACCGGCTAGACCCAATCGAAACTGCGGGTCACGGCCTTTTTCCATTTCGCATACTCCGACCGACGGAGAGCCGCATCCATATTCGGTTCCCACCGCTGCGCGATCGACCAGTTGTCCCGCAAAGCATCAAAGCCCGGCCAGAAACCAACCGCCAACCCGGCCGCGTACGCGGCCCCGAGCGCGGTCGTTTCAGCCACCGCCGGCCTGACGACCGGCACATCAAGCAGATCGGCCTGGAACTGCATCAGCAACTGGTTGGCCACCATGCCGCCGTCGACTTTCAGGGCTGCCAGGGCCACGCCCGAGTCGATGTACATCGCATCCAGAACCTCTTTGGTTTGAAAGGCGACAGCTTCCAGGGTCGCTCTGGCGATGTGCCCCTTGTTGGCGTAGCGGGTCAGACCTACGATCACTCCCCTGGCGTCATCTCGCCAATAGGGAGCAAAGAGCCCATTGAAAGCCGGAACGATGAACACCCCTCCGTTGTCAGCGACCGTGCCAGCCAAAGCTTCGATCGCTTCGGCCGTGTCGATGATCCCGAGATTGTCCCGCAGCCATTGCACCAGTGCTCCGGCCATGGCGATCGAACCTTCCAGGGCATAGTGCGGCGGTTGGCCATCGACCTGATAGGCCACGGTGGTGAGCAAGCCGGCCTTCGATGGGACCGCGTCGAGTCCAGTGTTCATAAGCATGAAGCATCCGGTGCCGTAGGTATTTTTGGCTTCCCCAGGCGCAAAACAGGTTTGGCCGAACAGGGCCGCCTGTTGATCACCGAGGATTCCCGCAATGGGGACCCCCGCCAAAGTCCCTTTTGCTTCGCCATAAACCTCTACCGACGACCGAATCTCCGGTAGCACTTCCTCAGGCACACCCACGGCAGCGAGCAATCCGGCGTCCCATTCGAGGGTCGCCAGATCCATCAGCAAGGTCCGACTGGCGTTCGTGACGTCCGTGATATGCAGCCCGCCGCCGGGACCTCCGGTCAAATTCCATACCACCCAGGAGTCCATGGTCCCGAAGGCGATCTCTCCCGCCTCGGCCCGAGCCCGGAGACCGGGAGTGTTATCGAGCAACCAGGCGATTTTGGGGCCGGCAAAGTACGTTGCCAACGGCAGGCCGGTCTTGGCCCGGAACCGGTCCTGCCCGAAGTCCGTGCCCAACCGGCCGCACAGGTCGGCGGTGCGAACATCTTGCCAGACCACCGCGTTGCCTATCGGTCTGCCAGAGGCCCGGTCCCAGAGCATCGTGGTTTCCCGTTGATTCGTGATTCCGACGCCAGCCACATCAGCCGGGCGGGCGGCTGCCTTTGCCATCGTTTCAGCGATAACCTCGCCGACTCGAAGCAGGATCTCGTCCGGATCATGTTCAACCCACCCGGCCCTCGGAAAGATTTGCTCGTGTTCCTTCTGGGCAGAGGCGACGATCTCCCCTTCTTGATCAAAGAGGATAAAACGGGTGGAGGTCGTACCCTGATCCAGGGCGCCGATGTATTTCATGCTTGGGGAGACTACAAGACCGGCTCTGGCGGACGCCGCTCGCCGGCCATCTGAACGGCGCCAGATGGATCCGTGAGAAACCGCTCGACCACGTCGGCGGCGTCGCGCACAAGCACGTCGATCTCAGGCCGCTCCGCCTTCGAGAATGGCTTGAGAACAAAGGCGGCCGGATCCATTCGCCCCGGTGGTCTGCCAACGCCAAGCTTCAAGCGCCAGAACTCCTGGCTACCAACGGCCGACGCCACCGACTTCACACCGTTGTGCCCGCCCGCTCCGCTGCTCTTGACAAGCCGGAGTTTTGCATAGGGCAGATCAATGTCGTCATGACATAGGAGAAGCTCATCCAGCGATGCCTTGAAGTATTTGAGAACCGCGCTGACTGGCTGACCGGACAGGTTCATGTTGGCGTTGGGTAGAACCAGAATGACCGGTTCGCCTGCCACCGAACCCCGGGCCACCATGGACCGAACCCGCAGCGGACCCCGCTTGAAGGGAAGATCCCAACGGCGCGCAACCTCGTCAACGACCTCGGCCCCTACGTTGTGGCGAGTGCCGAGGTACTGCGATTCAGGATTGTGAAGGCCAACGATCACATTCATCGCAGACCCGGAGCGGGGCTATTCGCCGCCTTCGTCCGAGCTCTCCTCGGAATCATCTTCGGCGGACTCATCCGTCGGTTCGCCCTCTTCGCCGGCCGCAGCCTCCGCATCGCCTTCGGCGAGCACAGCAGCAGGCAGAGAGACCGTGACGATCGGAGTGTCTTCGTCGTCAAGGTAGGTGACTCCCTCAATCTGGGGAAGGTCGGCAACGGTGATCAGGTCATGAATTTCGAGATGGCTGATATCGACGTCGATATGACTCGGAATGGCCGTGGGGAGAGCCTCGATCTCGAGCGTGACCCGCATGGTCTCGATGATCCCGCCATCGTTCTTGACGCCGAGCGGTTCCCCGATGAACTCCAGTCCGACCTCAGCCGTGACGAGCTCATCAAGCGAGATCTGAAGAAAGTCGACGTGATTGATGAACGGCTTGGTCGGGTTCTTGACAACCTCTCTGGCCAACGTTGTGAACGTACCGTGGCCATCGACATTCAGGGCAATGATGGCGTTCTCGCCACCCTCTCCCTTGATGATGGCGGCGAATTCACGATGGTTGACCGAGATCGGAAGCGGTTCGATGCCGTGACCGTACAGAACGGCCGGAACGGAGCCTGCCCGACGTAAACGGCGGGACGCTCGGCTGCCTTGTTCGCGGCCGGCTTCGGCGCGTAACGATACTTCCATGACCAGACTCCTGATGAGGTGTTGCGGGGAACTGACATTATGCCCAGATCCGACCCGATCGGCAAAGTCGATTCATAATCGACACCACGCATCTAACGGCTACCGCTCCGGAACGGTCGCTTTCACCCACTCGACCATCTCGTTCAAGGGTGATCCTGGCGTAAAAATCCTCGCCAGACCCGATTCCATGAGGGTCACTACATCGGCCGGTGGGATAATCCCACCTCCGAAAACGATGACATCGTCAACCCCGGCCAGACGTAGTTCGTCCATGACCATCGGAAACAACGTCGCATGAGCACCCGACAACGTCGACAGGCCAATCGCATCGACGTCTTCTTCCAATGCCATGGCCACAATCTGTTGGGGAGTGCGATGCAATCCTGAATAGATCACTTCGCAGCCGGCATCGCGTAGGGCTCTGGCGACGACCTTGGCCCCTCGATCGTGACCGTCGAGGCCGGGTTTGGCAATGAGGATCCGGCGCGGCATAGAGCGTAAGTCTACCGACGGAACCGGAGAGGTTGGTTCCCGGCCCGCACAGCTTCAGCTGCTTGGGGCTTCCAACCTGCCTCAAGCATCTTTGCGAATGGGTGCCCAGGCCAGCAATAGACGCTTTACGCCTTCGCGCTCGAATCGCACGTCGGCTTCGGCCCGGTCGCCCACCCCGCGAATATCCATGACCAATCCGGCGCCCCACTTGTCATGACGGACCCGATCGCCAATCGATATTTCCGATGCATCGACGGTATGGCTTGGTTTCTCGGCCTTGCGAGGCATCCGGCGCTCGGCCCGTTCGTACAGATGTTCCGGGATCTCTTTGAGGAACCGCGACGGTGGGTTGTAGTTGGTTTGGCCAAACAGCATGCGGCTGACGGAATGGGTCAAGAACAGTCGATCCATGGCCCGGGTTATCCCCACATAGGCCAGCCGTCGTTCCTCCTCGAGCTCAGCAGGATCCCCCAGGCTCCGGATGTGAGGGAACACCCCGTCCTCCATACCCGCCACGAACACGACGGGGAACTCGAGTCCCTTGGCGTTGTGCAATGTCATGAGGGTGACTGCCCCGGATCCATCCTCAAGGTCGTCGACATCTGCGACAAGTGACACGGCTTCAAGATACGACTGAAGCTGGGCAAGACCGTCCAAATCGTCCCACTCCAGTTCATCGACAAGGGACCCTTCCATGCTGGAGACGAAGTCTTCAATGCCCGACTGCAACTCCCGCAGGTTTTCGGCGCGGCCGAGAGCTTCGACCGTCCGCTCGGCCTCGATTTCGTCCAGGTAGCCAGTATCAACCAGCACCGAGTCGAGGGCGGCCCGGGGACCTCCGATCGATGCCTTGGCGATCAGGGCATCGAGGAGCAACAAAAAGTCCTTGATTCGCCCCAGCGCTCGAGCATTCAATTGGGGCACATTGTCCACTTGCCTAAGAGCTGCATAGAAGCTCAGTCCGTTGGCCTGGGCGTAGCGGTCGACGTGTCCAACCGAGGTACTCCCGATCGAACGTTTAGGAACATTGATGATCCTCTTTACCGCCACCTGGTCGTCGGGGTTCACCAGGACCCGCAGGTAGGCCAACGCGTCCTTAACTTCCCGGCGCTCGTAAAACTTCAGGCCTCCGACGACGTTGTACGGGATTCCGTAGCGGACGAAGACATCCTCGATCACCCGTGACTGGGCATTAGTCCGATAGAAGATTGCCATGTCGTCGAGCGAAATGCCGTCCTTCTCAAACCCCGAGATCTGGTCGGCGATGAAGGAGCTTTCGGCATGCTCGTCATCACCCTGAAACAGGGTGATTTTCTCGCCAAGACCGCGGTCGGTCCACAAGCGCTTTGGCTTGCGCTGGGGGTTGTTCGAAATCACCGCGTTGGCAGCATCGAGGACCGTCTCCGTCGAGCGGTAATTCTGCTCGAGAACCACTACCCGGGCATCCGGGTAGTCATTCTCAAAGTCGAGAATGTTGCGCATATCGGCGCCCCGGAACCGGTAGACACTCTGATCGGCGTCCCCGACCACACAGATGTTCCGGTGATAGGCCGCCAACTGGGTGACCAGCCGATACTGGGCCAGGTTCGTGTCCTGATACTCGTCCACCAGGATGTACGAAAAGCGCTTCTGATACTCCTCGAGTACGTCAGGGAACGCACCAAACAACTCAACGGTAAGCATCAGCAAGTCGTCAAAATCCATGGCGGAGGCTTCCAGAAGGCGCTGTTGATAGAGTCGATAGACATCCGATATCGTCTCGTGATAGAACCCCGAGTCCTGCGACTGGAACGTCTCGTAGTCGATGAGTTCGTTCTTGGCGTTCGATATCACCGCCCGAATATTGCGAGCCGGAAACCGTTTCGAGTCCAGATCGAGATCAGAGATACACATTTGAATGAGACGAAGCGAGTCTGCCGAGTCGTAGATCGAGAATTGCGATCGGTAACCGAACCGGTGGGCTTCCCTTCGCAAGATTCGAACACACGCCGAGTGGAAGGTCGATACCCACATGGCCCTTACCGCTCCACCGACCAGATCACTGACCCGCTCTTTCATTTCGTTGGCAGCTTTGTTGGTGAACGTGATCGCCAGGATTCCTGACGGTGCGACACCAAGATCGCGTACCAGATGGGCAATTCGATAGGTAAGGACCCTTGTTTTGCCGGATCCAGCACCGGCGATCACGAGTAACGGACCGTCGACGGCAGCTACTGCCTCGCGCTGGACGGGATTGAGGTCATCGAAGAGATCGGATTCGGCTGGATCAGAGAGGTCAGAGAACAACACGTGACCGCCGATGGTAATCGCTCCGGACGACAGGAATCACATACGGGTGATTTACACCCTGGCGACAGTGGAAACCCGGTCGTCGGCCGAGGTGGTCCGGAGCGTGAAACAGAACCGGGCACCAACGGGGAACCGGGCCTCGTACCAGACGTCACCACCCATGGCTCTCGCCAGATTACGGGCGATTGGTAGACCCAAACCGATCCCCTGGTTGGCTCGACTGTCGCCCTTGGAAACCTGTTCAAAGTGCCGGAAGATCAGTTCCTGCTCCTGCTCCTGCACGCCCTGGCCATTATCGGATACCACGACCATAAAGAGCTCGCCGACGTGGGCGCCTTCGATCAGGACTTGATCGCCACCGTACTTCCGAGCGTTCTCAAGGAGATTGCGGAGAACCTGCCCGACCCGCCGCCGGTCGGCAAATACCATCGCCCCACCGGGAATCGTCGTCTGCGCCTCAGTGTCAGAATCCCGGAAGGTGAGCGTGGCCAGCTCATGGGCAAGAAGCGAAACGTCGAGGAGCTCAGGTTCGAGACGCAGCCGGCCGGCTTCCAGTCTCGGAATCACCAGGACGTCTTCGACCAACTCTTCGAGGTGCTTGGCCTGCGATACGACAATATTGACAAATTCATCCACTTCTTCGGGCTGGAGATCTCGCCACCCCTCAGCCAACAGCGAACCAAAGCCCGAGATGGAAGTGAGCGGAGTACGCAATTCGTGACTAACCATGGAAACGAAGTCATTCTTCATCCGGGCGGCGCGCTCGGCAGCTTCGACCGCCGCTCGCTCGCGACGTCTCGCCAGGATCACAGCCACTATCCCGACGCCCCCCACGAGGATGGATAGAGCAGCGAAGAACGCTGATTGAAGCTCCATGCGTTAATCCTTGTTCGCAACCTCCCGGCTGCGCCGTCTCCGTTAGTTACTACTAGTTGTCATAGAGGCTCGACAAGCTGTGCCGGGCCTCTTCTTCGATCAGTTTGGCGTGGTGTACTGCCGAATCGATGACCGTGGCCATTGGCGAGCTAATAGCTCGCAATGTCTTGGCCACCCCGGGCGGGAACGCATTGAGAGTTGTCGCCCCGAGCAGCAACACGCCCAACACATCACCGCGCATTTTGAGTTCGACGGTAAAGGTAGACACGAGCTTGTCGGTATCGACGGCCAACATCTCTATGGAGTCCGACCGCCAAACCTGCATCGCTGAAGGTTCATAATCGAGATGGGCACGGTTGTTCAGCTCGGTGGCGGATCGATGGATGAACGTTTCAAACTCATCAACGTTGATGGCCCGATCGACGTGAACCGATATCGCCTTTTCATCTACCAACGCCAGAGCTGCCAGGTCGAAAGAAACGAATCGTCGCACGATGAACATGAGTTCGGTGAGGGTCGTCTTGAGGTCCAGCGGTCTGGTCGAGAGCGTGACGATGTCGTTGACGACGGTCATCTCAAAGAGCTTGCGGTCGAGCATCGAGGTAACCCGTTCAAGGACATCCATTTGATCCAGGTCAATCGGATCCGCTGGTTTCGATCCGCTCAACTCGGACAAGGCGCGGGCCGCCGAAACCGACTTGACCGCCGCCGCCAGCTCGTCGCCAAGAGCTTCTTTGGTCAGGTACCCGTCAGCGCCCGATTTGACCGCCCAGTACCGGTCCTCCGTCGAGTCGTGGGCCGTCAGGATCAGGACCGGAATGTGGGCAACCGTCCAGTCTTCTTTCAGAAGCCGGCAGGCCATATACCCGGTCATCCGCGGCATCTGGATATCAAGAACAATGAGGTCGGGCATCTCGCGGTATACCGCTTGAATCGTGCTGATGCCGTCCTCAGCAGTCACGATCTCATGCCCATCGGCGCTGAGAACCACGGAGACCGCAGTCCGTATCACCGGTGAGTCGTCGGCGACAAGAATCTTCATTGTCGCATCTCCTTGGTCGCCGCACCGCACAAAGCCCAGAGGGTGGTTGCCAAAGCGCCTCGCCGGAAGTCTGCCTTGTCGAGATACGCATCGACGCCTTGGGCGTAGGCGCGACGCTGATCAGCCGCGGCCGCCACCCCTGAAACCATCACGATGGGGAGGCTACGACGGACGGATCGGACCTGGCGAACCAATTCGATCCCGTCACGTCCGGGCATTTGAAAATCGACAACAAGAGCATCTACTTGTGACTCTACGAGAATCCTGAGCGCTTCCTCGGCATCTGAGGCCACAGTGGTATCGAATCCGTTGACTCCGAGGGTGGCAGAAATGAGTTGCCGAACCCCGAGACTGTCATCGACGACGAGCACTTTGGGCCGGTACGCGTCCGCCACATCGGGGACCTGGACGTCTCCGACGATCTGACGAGGATCGATTACCACCACAACCTCATCCCCACCGAGGTGAGCTGCGGCAGCCAGGTGGGGAGCGCCCTCAAGGATCGGGCCGAAGCTCTTGACCGCTACCTGGCGACGCCCAACAACCGACGAAACGAGCAAACCGACCTGACCTTCAGGACTACCAACCACAACAACCTGATCGGGATCGGCGGTCGAAGTTGCCCCGACAATCGCAGCCAGACTCTTCAACACGAGCGGAACTCCCCGAAACATCATCCGGCCATCTTGAACCTGGGTGGCTGGGAGCGTCGTTATTACGGCCGCTTCCGGTATTCCCCACTGTTGATCCTCGGCCTCGACGATCCACAGGTCTTGCAGGATGAGGGACCGGGGCACCACCAGGGAAACAACCGTCCCACGTTCGTCGGAAGCTATCCGGATGTCGCCGTTCAGCAATCGGGCAGCTTCGTTGGCCGCGGCCAGACCTGCCCCATCGCCCGAGATTTCTTGGGGCGGATCGACGGTCGAAAACTGCGGCAAGAACAGCAGACGGGTCAGATCCTCGTTGGCGACGTCCGGAGCGCTGAGCCCGCGGCCGGCCGCGGCCGAGCCAACCTTCATCCAGTCGATGCCGCGTCCATCGTCCGAAACCACCACATGCAAGACGTGATTGTCAATGGAGAACTCGACCTTGAGCGTGGCCGTGGGAGGCTTTCCCGACATTGCCCGTTCCTGAGGAGACTCCATGCCGTGGTCAACGGCATTGACAACCAATTGGCGGAGGGGATCTCGTAGGACGTCGACAACCTGGCGATCGACCCGAATGTCATCTCCGATCAGCTCGAACTTCACGTTCTTGCCAGTTCGCCTGGCCACATATCGAACCAGCTGGTCGAGGGTGCCGGTAATTTCGGAAATCGGAATGGTTGCCAGATCAAGCGCGTCGGTCTGAAGCCTCAGAACCGACTCCTCTAGCTTGGCGATGGCATCCTCCCAGACTCGTCGGTCGTCCGGATTGGCGACCACGGCCTGGAGGGCGGCAAGCACGACCTCCATATCGAGTCGGACTTCTACGGCCCGGTTGATCATCTGGTAGAGAGCAGTCGTCGGGACTCGCGTGGCATGGGATGAAAAGCTGGTCACGATGCTCGAAACCAGGCCACCGAGGTCCGAGCCACCCATGGATTGGGGATCTATCTGATCCCGATCGGCCAATTTGTCGGCGAGATCGACCACAGTGGCGTCCCCATCCGAGCCTACATCGGAGGCCGAAATAGGCATCTTCGGATCACGGTCAGAATCATCACCGGATCCGGGATCGTCACCATTCAAAAAGACCGTCAGACGATCGCAGGCCTGTTCCAATTCGCTTACATCGCCATCGGGTCCCGCCTCAACCGCGGTCGGAAACAAATCAGCGATGGCGGCAATCAGCATCCCGAGCTGGCCTGACTGTGCTCTCGAATCCGACACGACCTCTTTCAAGGCGTCTTCGACAACTTTGGCGACGTCTCCCATCCGCTGAAATCCCATGACGTAGGCGTTACCTTTGATGGTGTGGGCATTCCGACGGGCGGTCGAGACGTCATCGGGAGGGAGGACGCGCTCGGACATGGCCCGGGTGGCGTTCGCCAGGTCGGCAGATCGTTCGCCAACTTCCTCCTGGAAGATGGCTTGCAGTTCGGGGTTGTCAGTGAAGTCCACGCAATGCCTCTGGTAACGGAAGCTCCCTAATCATCGGCGCTTCGGAGACCCTGCTTGAGTGTCTTTACTACTCCCACTCGATCGTAGCTGGGGGCTTTGAGCTGATGTCGTAGGCAACCCGATTGATGCCTGCCACCTCGTTGATGACTCTCGACGATATCCGTTCAAGAACTTCATACGGCAACCGGGCCCAGTCGGCTGTCATGGCATCATCTGACGTTACGGCTCTGAGGATAAGCGGATAGGCGTAGGTGCGACCGTCTCCCTGAACACCGACGGTCCTGATGGCCGGGAGCACGCCAAAAGATTGCCAAACAATGTGATAGAGACCGGCCCGCTTGATTTCCTCAAGGACAATCGCATCGGCGGCTCGGAGAATATCGAGGCGTTCCTTGGTGACCTCGCCGATGATGCGCACGCCCAGGCCCGGTCCAGGGAATGGCTGACGTTGAACGATTTCCTCTGGCAAGCCGAGTTCTTCACCGACTGCCCGAACCTCATCCTTGAACAAATCACGCAACGGTTCGACCAATTCGAATTGCATATCGTCTGGCAATCCGCCCACGTTGTGGTGCGACTTGATCTTGGCAGCATCCTTGGTACCCGATTCGATGACGTCCGGATATAACGTGCCCTGGACGAGGAACTTGGCATCTGAGAGATCCTTGGCGACTTCCTCGAACACGCGGATGAAGGTTTCCCCGATCGCTTTGCGTTTTTCCTCGGGGTCCGTCACACCTTTCAGCTTGGCGAGAAATCGGTCCTCGGCCTTGATGTGAATCAGGTTTGTGGGGAAGTTCCGTCGAAACGTCTCTTCAACCTGCTCACCCTCGCCGAGTCTCATCAATCCATGATCAACAAAGATGCAGGTCAGTTGATCACCCACCGCTCGCTGCACGAGAGCGGCCGCCACCGAGGAGTCAACCCCACCAGACAAACCGCAGACCACCTGCCCCCCGCCCACCTGGGCCCGAATTTCATCGATTGATGACTCAATGATCGAATGGTGAGTCCAGGTCGGCTGGGCGTCGCACACCTCGTACAAGAAGTGTTTGATGACGTCGAATCCGCTCGGGGTGTGCGCAACTTCAGGGTGGAATTGCACCCCATAGAGACGAGCATCCCGGTTTTCCATCGCCGCCACGGGCGCCCCGGCTGTCTCGGCAACGCATCGAAATCCCGGTGGGACGCCGGTCACGGCATCGCCGTGACTCATCCAGACCTCCTGGTCGATAGGCAGGCCCTGGAAGAGGATCGAGGAGGTGTCGGTAACGGTTAGTTGGGTTTTCCCGTATTCCCCGCCGCCGGTTTGGCTAACCACTCCCCCGGCCGCATGAGCAAGCACCTGATGCCCGTAGCAAATGCCAAGGATCGGAATCCCCATACCGACGATCGACGGATCGATCTCGTAGGCATCGGCGGCATACACCGAGGCTGGGCCGCCCGACAAGATGATGCCGGTCGGCGCCTTCTCGCGCACTTCCTCCGCCGAGATGTCGCGGGGAACGATCTCCGAATAGACGTGGGCTTCCCTGACCCGTCGAGCGATGAGTTGGGCGTACTGGGCACCGAAATCGACGACCAGGATGCTTTGGGCGTGACGCTCCATGCAGAGGGGCTAGCCCATCCCGACGTGTTGGGCACGTTGGAGGGACTTACCTTCGGTTTGGAGCGACGGAGCGATCATGACTTCCGCTTTCTGGAACTCTTTGACGTCCGCATACCCGGTGGTGGCCATGCTCATCTGAAGCCCACCGAACAGGTTGCGGCGGCCGTCATTCTCGTGAGCCGGGCCGACCAGGATTTCCTGGAGCGTCCCAAGGTTGCCGACTTTGACCCGCGCCCCGCGCGGGAGTGTCGGATGGAACGTTGCCATACCCCAATGAGTACCCCTACCGGGCGACTCGGCCGCCGAGGCCAGCGGAGAGCCGATCATGACGGCATCTGCCCCACAGGCAATCGCCTTCGAGACATCTCCACCGGTCCGCATGCCACCGTCTGCAATGACATGCACGTACCGACCGGTTTCGTCGAGGTACCTGATACGGGCTCCGGCAGCGTCCGCGATTGCGGTCGCCTGAGGCACGCCGACTCCGAGCACCCCGCGAGTCGTACACGCAGCACCAGGACCGACTCCCACCAGAATGCCAACCGCCCCGGTGCGCATGAGGTGGAGGGCCGTCGAGTACGACGCACAACCGCCCACGATGACCGGCAGTTCGTAATTGGCAATGAACTCTTTGAGATTTAGGGGTTCGGACCGCGTCGAGACGTGTTCGGCCGAAACGACGGTTCCTTGAATGATCAGGATATCGAGGCCGGCCTCCCGAACTCCGCCCGCATAGAGTGAAACATGCTGGGGGGTAAGCGCGCCGGCCGTGATGATACCGGCTGCCTTCATCTCCTGGATTCGCTGAACCATCAGATCGGAATTGATCGGAGCTGAGTAGATATCCTGCATGCGCCTGGTGGCTTTCTCAGGTTCGAGCTCGGAAATTTCTTCAAGATACTGATCCGGATGTTCGTATCGAGACCAAAGACCTTCCAGGTTGAGGACGCCTAATCCACCGAGTTGACCAATGGTGATCGCGGTACCTGGCGAAATGGCTGAGTCCATGGCCGAACCCATCATCGGGAGCGCAAACCTGAAACCGTCCATCTCCCACGAAATGTCGACGTCATCCGGGTCGCGAGTCCGCCGGCTTGGGACGATCGCAATATCGTCGAACCCGTACGCCTGTCGCCCTGACTTACCGATACCGATGTCGATTTCCACTATCTGACCTCCGCCACGAGAAGCCGACACGGTACCAGGAAACCGGGGCTCTACCGAACCAACGCCGACCGGTAGTCTGCACCCCTGATGTCTTCCCCACTTCCGGTCCCGAATCGATCGAAAACATGGCGGATTCGCCATTGGGCAGCCATATGGGCCTCCGGGACAATTGGGGGCGTTCTCCTTGCCGCCGTCGTCAGTTTGGTGTGGAATGGCGACGTAACCGGCCCCGAATTCTTCTTCTTCGTGGCGCTTCCGGCCCAGAGCATCGGCCAGGTGCTCGCTCTGGCAGTCGGTCTTTCAAAGCTGGACGCCGGGTTGGATCGCGATCTCGGCTTCGACATCCGTCTCAGCGACCTCCGGGTCGCCCCGTTCGCAATCCTCAACGTCATGGCCATTTCGTTCATCCTCAACCCGATTATTGAAGCGTTCAAAATCACCGATCAAAGCCAGGCAGAGCTCGACTTGTTCGGATCGGCCAGTCAGGGCGCGTTGTTTGTCGGCGTGATCGTGGCCGTCGGATTCGCCCCGATCTATGAGGAACTCCTGTTTCGAGGCATGCTCCAGCGAGCCCTCGCCAACCGGTTGGGGCGGATCCCCACCATGCTGTCCACGGCTGCCATTTTCGGACTGGTCCACCTCGTCACGATCGATACCGAAATCGACCAATGGGCGGTCCATGCCGCCCTCGTTGTCATCTCAGTCGGATGGCTCGGATTTGTTCTTTCCTGGCTGGCAGATCGCGACGGTCGCCTGGGACGGGCAATGGTCTTTCACTCGACCCACAACCTGTTGGTGATCGTTGCCACCCTGGTCGCCGGATCGGATTCCCTAGTTACCTAGACCAACCAGGCGCCGCACCCCGACCATTTCTGCTTCCGCTCGCATCCTGGCGTCAAGGGCACCTTTGGTCATCAAACGCGCCACCTCGACATCATCCAGATTCTTGTAGCTGGTTCGAATCGGAGTCAGCCCTTCAACCACCGCATCCGCAACGAGTTGTTTGAACGAGCCATATTGCATGGCGTTGTATTCCTCAACGAGGTCGTCGATGGACCGGTCGGTGAACAACGACAGGATCACCAGGAGATTCGAGATTCCCGCCTTGCCTGCGACGTCATAGGCAACCTCAGACCCGGAGTCGGTCACTGCCCGCCTGAACTTCTTTACGATCGTG
>JAENVV010000161.1 GCA_016650365.1 Acidimicrobiia bacterium | reverse complement strand
TCATGTCCCAAGCGGTGGATCCGACTACGTGCGTGTCCGGGTCACCCCCGACGGCCAGCTTGCTTTGGGCCTCCGCACCAAGGAACCGGGACCCGAGTTCGTAGGGGAGATGGGCGAGTTGCTGCTCCACAGCGAAGCCGGCCCCGAACTCACTGCCTATGAACGGCTCTTCGGAGACGCGCTGGCGGGGGACCAAACTCTGTTCACCTCGGTGGCAGGTGTCGAGTCGGCCTGGGCGATCGTCGATGGTGTGACTCGTGACCATGCCCCGGCTGAACGGTATACGATCGGGACCTGGGGACCGGTCGAAAGCGTTGATCGCCTCATCGGCCGGCACGGACCCTGGTACGACCCGGAACCTTCGTCGATCGACTAGTGCTTACCGAGAACTCTTTGAGTTCGGAGATGCTTAAGCGTCAGATGTTCTGAACCGAGGGCGGCCAGGAGCAAGATTGCCAATGCTGCGATTGCGGCCGGGTCGTTTCTACCGGTCTGGAGTAGAAGGACACCCAGTGACCCGGTGCAGGCCAACGCTCCTGTTGCCGCCAGCCACCGATTTGCTCCAATGTCACCAGAGGAGCGAAAGGCCGCGGCATTCACGACAGCAAACACGAGCAGGAAGATGGCGCTCGCCACTGCTGAAATGCTCTCGAGGGGCAGCGTGACGGCCATGGCCAGTCCAGTCCCGGCGGTGATGTGCAGCCCAACCGGTTGCGTCCATGTGAGCTGCTCGAACCGGGACGGAAGCTCACCCTCGGTCGCCAGCGTGAAACTGAGCCGGGCGGCACCATAGAGAGTGGCGTTGATGGCCGACAGCGTTGCCAGCATGGCTGACACCGCCACCAGCTTGAACCCGACGGAGCCGAGGCTTACGGAAGCAGCCTGGGCCAGGGAGAACTCCGCTGATCGTGTGATTTCGGCCGCCGACAATGACCCGACCACGACTCCGGCCACGAGTACGTAAAGGCATATGACTACTCCCGTCGCCAGTCCAAAGGCTCTGGGTAGAGTCCGTCGAGGATTGCGGACCTCAGTCGACGCGTTGGCGATCAGCTCGAACCCCTCGTAGGCAACGAAAATTAGCATCCCGGCACCGATGATCGCGGCAGGTGGTTTCCAAGATCCCGGGTCAAGCTTGGCTGTATTGACGGCGGGGACCCCAGCACCGATGACGACTGCCAGGATGATGAGTTTGAACGCAACGATCCAGCTTTCTGTTTTGGCGATTAAGGCGGCATTCAAGAGATTGATTGCCCACGGACCGGCGATGCCAGTTACGACGAGCGCCGTCACCAGGAACGGTGATGGATTGGTGCCGCCCGGGAAGAGAGTTGCCGTATAGTTGCCGAAAGCTGAGGCGTACAGGGCGGTGGTTGCGACATATCCGACCCACAAGGTGACATTCAGGCTCCCGGTGAGCTCACGTATACCGAAAATGCGATCGACGAACGCCACTGTTCCGCCGGCGCTCGGGTAAGCCACCGATAGTCGGCTGTAACTGGTCGCGGTGAGCGCCGCCACGACTCCTCCCAAGATGAAAGCGATGGGCGTCGCTCCACCGGCTTTGGTCGCAGCAACGCCAAGGACCGCGAAGATGCCGCCGCCCACCATTGCGCCGATGCCGATGGCTGTTGCACCCGCGACGCCAATTTTCTTCTGGCTGGCATCGGTACCAGCACTGTCTCGCATGGGGCGCGAGCCTAATTACAAATGCGCCCGACCCCTCTGTCCAAGGAGTCGCGCCTAGACAATTGTGCCGAACGCCGCGCCGATCAACGCAGTTACGACCATGGCCAGGGCACCCCAGAAGGTGACCCGACCGGCAGCCCTTCCTAGCGGAGCACCTCCGGCCCTGGCGCCGACGCTTCCAAGCAAGGCGAGAAAGAAGAGCGACATCACCGCCACAACCCACACCCGGGCGGCGTCCGGGGATAGAGCTGCCGCTGCCAGGGGAAGGGCGGCTCCTGCCGTGAACGTCGCCGCGGAAGCGAGCGCCGCCTGGATCGGGCGGGCGGTCATGACTTCTGAGATGCCGAGCTCGTCGCGGGCGTGGGCCCCGAGCGCATCGTGGGCCATGAGCTGGCTGGCAACTTCTCTGGCGAGATCGGCCTCAAGCCCGCGGGAACGGTAGATCCCGGCTAGTTCGATGAGTTCGCCCTCGGGATCGTCTGCCAGTTCCTTGGTCTCTTTGGCCAGGTCGGCGGATTCCGTGTCAGCCTGGGAACTCACTGAGACGTATTCTCCGGCTGCCATTGACATCGCACCAGCCACGAGGCCAGCTATGCCGGCTATTAGAACTGCGCTCTTGGTTCCATGCGCCGCGGTGACGCCAATTACCAAGCTGGCCGTCGACACGATGCCGTCATTGGCTCCAAGTACTGCGGCACGAAGCCAGCCGATCCGATGGGTCATGTGTTGCTCGAGATGCGCCATGACGGCACCCTACCTGGTTCGCCAAAGCCGATCGACTCGCCACGGAGTTTGAGTTGAATCTTTGCGAGTCTGGGGTTGGTGTTTCGATATTGGTCGTAGATCGAGTAGGCTTAGTGGGCTCGATTGATTTCGGTCTCGCAGCTTCGACCTCATTTTCTCAAGGTCGTTCCTTCGGATTTACCAGAACTCGTGCGCGTACATCGTGGCTTCGGTGCAGTATCGCCGCCCCCCCGCCATGAAACCGCCCTGGCTGAATCAATCTTGCCAGAACTCCCACCGTTGACGGTGCTGGTCGTAGTGACCCGCCGTCGACCTCTACTCACATTTGACAGCAAGGGGCCCAATCGGGCCCACGAAAGGAGTGCCATGCAGGCACATCAAGGGTCGCAGATCGCTGCGACCATCGACATCAACCACCTACGGGTAGGTGGCATATATGAAGCGACCACACAATCGGGTCGTACCGCAACCGGTGAGTACCTCGGAATCGAAGTTGCTCATGACGACTGGATGATCATCCTGCGCAACCGCGCTGGAGCCGAATCGATCCCCGTCAAGGTTCTTACCTCCGTGTACGGAGCCGCCGGAGCCGCCGCCTAGGCGTCACCGTGGGGTCGGTACCCTCCTACGGGTCCTGATTGCTCTACCACCTACTCTCTGGCGCGGACTTCGTCGAGATCCACCACCCGCCCGGTCGCGGCGCTTTCGACGATGCCTTCGAACAGGGCGACGACTTCGAGCGCCTCTGGACCACCCGTCTCGGGCCGGCTACCGGTGCGAATGTTGCGGGCAAATTCTTCGAGTTCGTCAGCGACGGTATCAAGGTTTGCGACAGGTTGTTGTTCTCGGACTTTTTCACCGACCGGCTGAAAGTAGAACTCTTCGCCATCGTTCTCGTTCCAGGCAGCAGCTTCGGTGCCCCATACCGCGGTGCGAGCAATGTCGGGGATGACCATGGCTGATCCAAGGAACGCCAGCGGTCCGCTCTCGAATTCAACGTTTGCGGTTGTGACGTCGTCGAGGTGGCGAACTGCGATGATCTGCTTGCTGAAGGCTGCCACTCTGGCCGGCCGCCCGAGCAAATAGATGAGATTGTCAGCCATGTGGACTCCCAGCCCGGCCATGCCGCCAGCTGGACTCTCGGCCGGATCGCCCCGCCACCCGCTCCGCGGTGTGAGTCCCTTAGGGTACGAAAGGTTGGCTTCGGCGTAGTGGATCATGCCGAGTGTCCCCGCATCCACCATCTCCTTTAGCCTCCGGGTGGCTGGTTGGCGACGTCGGTTGTGCCCAACCTGAAGCACGACCCCCGCCTGCTCGGCGGCGCGGATCGCTCGCTTGGCCTCGGCGACTTTCAGCGTGAATGGTTTGTCCACGAATACGTGTTTGCCTGCGGCGGCTACTTCTGCAACCAGGTCGGCATGGGTGGAGTGAGGAGTAGCGATCATGACCGCTTCGACATCGGGGTCCGATAGAAGTTCATCGAGTGTTGCGGCGGGTCGGCCGCCATGAGCGGCGGCAAATTCGTCCCGGCTCTCCGGCGTTCTGGCATAGCAACCGACAAGACTGATACCGGCCTTGGTCGCCTTTTCGGCGAGCGTGGCGCCCCACCAACCGAGTCCAACTGAGGCCACTCTCAACGATTCCATCATGCTCCATTCGGTCGGTTGGTGGGGATCGCTCCGATCGTCCACCAGGCGTTTCCGCCCGCCACGTTCGGGCGACGGGAGGCGATCAGGCTGGTCCGGTTCTGTCTGTCTGATCAGATTTCAGCGTGTTGTTGCCGACACGCCGGCCATCCGCCTCGTATCATGCATCATATATTATGGTGCCGCCTGGCGGGTGCCGAAGCCGACTGGGTCCCGATGTGGGTACACCCTGGGTACGAGGAGAGACCTTTGAAGATCACCAAAGTGGAGGCCATGCACGTCACCATTCCGATGACGTCTCCGTTTCGCAAAGCGGGCCGTGTCCAGCACGATGCCGATAATGCACTCGTCAGAATCGAAACTGACACAGGCCTGGTGGGATGGGGAGAAGCGGCCTCAGCGCCACTCCTAACCGGCGACACAGGTGCCCGGATTGCGGCTTCCATCGCCTATCTGGCCGACCTTGTCATCGGGCAAGATCCGCAGTCGGTGTCGGCAATCCATACCCGGATCTCAGGAGCCATGGCCAACAATCAGAGCGCGGTTTGCGCCATCGACATGGCTATCTACGACATCGCCGGCAAACATCTTGGTGTGCCGGTCTTCCAACTCATCGGAGGGCGGGCCCGGGACACGCTTCCTGCCTCACTTGGCGTCAATGCCGACCCGAGCGATGCGGAGAAAGCCGGCGAGTGGCAACAGCGCGGGGTCCAGGCATTCAAGGCAAAAGTGTCAGTCGCCGAACCAGCCTTTGAACAAGCTGCCCTCCGAGAGATTCGGGCGGCGATCGGTCCCGATGTTCCTTTTGCCATCGACGCCAACGGTGCCTGGTCGCCGGCCGAGGCGTTACGGTTCCTGGAGGCGGTTGCTGACGTCGACCTGGCGTTCTGTGAGCAGCCGATTGCCCCGGGGAGTTTGAGCCGGTTGAGGTCGGTCGCCGAACGCAGTCCGGTACCGATCTACACCGACGAGTCGTTCAATGAACCTGCCGACCTGATCGCCCACGCGGAAGTTGGCGTGGCCGGAGTGAGCATGAAGACCATCAAGATGGGTGGGATCACGGGATTCATGTCGGCGGCCTATCTGGCTCGATTGTTGCGATTGGGCGTGAATGTGGCCGGCAAGTCGGCGACGTCGAGTATCGGGGGATCGGCCATGCTTCACATCGGCACCGCGTTACCAGAGATGAGTGGGGGAATCGGACTGAGCAATCACAAACTGGTTGATGATCTGGTGTTCAACCCGGTCGGGGTGGCGAACGGGGAATTGCGGGTCCCCGAGGGTGACGGCCTGGGTGTCGAGGTTGATGAGGCCGTCGTAAAGCGGTACGTGAAGTGGAGCGAGCAGGTCTCGGCGTGATGGAGAATGGGAGGGCTCGTGGCCCGGAATAGGCGCGATATCGGAATTGGTGTTGTAGGTACCGGAAAGATCGGGCTCCAACGAGCCCGGCTGGCCGCTCAGCACCCGTCGGTTGACTTTCTGGCGTTGATGGACGCAGATCACGGTAGGGCCGTCGGCGTCGGAGAGGATCTTGATGCCGATCTGGTAGCAGAGACGGTCGAGGAGCTGGCTTCAGACGAGCGGGTTGACGCCATTGTCATCTCCACCTCAGAGCCCAATCACACCGGACCCGCTCTGGCGGCAATCGCTTCTGGAAAACCGGTACTCATCGAGAAGCCGCTCGCCCTGACACTTGAAGATGCCGACCAGATTGTTGCTGCGGCCGAGGCAGCCGACGTGGATGTTCGGGTCGGTTACTCGATGCGATACCTGCAGAAGTATTCAGTTGGCTGGGACAATGTCGCCTCCGGGATGATCGGCGATGTGGTTGGTCTCACCGGGCGGGTTTACAGTTCCCGCGCCCAGGGTCTGGCCATCCTGAACCGTTCGGCGGTTGCCACTCCGGTCGTCGACATCGCTACCTATCTGGTGGATGTGGCGTGCTGGTATCTCGCCCCGCAGGTGCCGGTCGAAGTAGTGGCCCGCGGCCATGGCACCGTCTTTCGGGAACACGGATTTGATGTCGATGACGTGGCCTGGGCGATGATCCGTTTCAGCAACGGAACGGTGGTCGATATCGGCGTCTGTTATATGTTGCCGATGGGGTTTCCTACGACCGGACAGAGCATTCGCTTTGAGGTCTTCGGCACCGAAGGGGCCCTTCTCATTGACGACGACCATCGCGATCAGATGTTGTTTTCAGAGCGCGGTTATCGAAACTCGTACGCAACGAATCAGGAGTTGAACTTCGCGTTCCTCGGCAGCCGGACCACGGGTGAATGGGTCGGCGACACCATGTTCGGTCGATTGGCCAACGAAACCAGGTCATGGATCGACTATCTGGCGAGCGGATCCGATTGTTATCTCACCACGGTTCAGGAGGCTCGCCGGGTGGTCGCCGTGACGTCGGCTATCGAGCAGTCCCTGGCCACGGGCGAGTCCGTGCCGATCGACCAAGGCTGAACCGGATGGCTTTCAGAAAGATTGTTGTCGTCGGAACCGGCGCGATCGGTTCGAGTGTTGCCGCCGATCTCACCGACGCAGGCCACGATGTAACCATCATTGACCAGTGGCCCGCGCATGTTGAGAAGATGCGGTTAGACGGCCTCCGTATCAACATGCCAGACCTCGCCCTGCATGTTTCTGTGAATGCCAATCACATCTGTGATCTGGCTTCCATTAAACCGATGTTTGATCTTGCGATCATTTGCGTGAAGTCGTACGACACCAAATGGGCCGCGCAGTTGATTGAACCGTATCTTGCGAAAGACGGCGTACTGGTCGGCATCCAGAACTCGATGAACGATGATGCGCATGCTGAGATCGTTGGTCGTGATCGGACTATCGGATGTGCCATCGAGTTGTCGGGTGACATCTATGAACCGGGCATCGTGACCCGCAACACCTCGCGTTCGGGGACCTGGCTAACCGTTGGCGAACTGGACGGCTCCGTTACGGCCCGGGCCGAAATGTTGGCCGATCTCCTGTCGGCGGTTGCCAGAACGGAAGTGTCGACGAACATTTACGGCTCGAAGTGGACCAAGTTGGTCGCCAACACCATGGTCATGGGGCCGTTTGGATTGTTTGGACTCCGCAACGCGGAGGCCGCCCGGCTGCCAGGTATGCGCGAGATCTCGGTGAGTTTGGGGAAAGAGTCCGTTGCGGTCGGAAAAGCCCTCGGATATCGGCTTGAGCCTGTGTTTGGTTTGAGCGCTGAAGAGTTCAGTGGCGGAACCGACGAAGTACTCCTCAAGGCAATGGACACGCTCAATGCCCATGTTGGCGAAGACGCCGTAACCGCCGTCGTGCAAGATCAGCGGAAGGGGCGACGCAGCGAGTATGAGTTCATCACAGGTCTCATCGTCAAGAAGGGTGCCGAGGTTAATGTTCGAACCCCCGCCAACTCGGCGGTCTTCGAGATCTACGGCCAGATTGACCGTGGGCAACTCGAGATGAGCCCTGACAATCTCGATCGGCTCAAGATGTTGATGAGCGAAGATTGATCCGGTGCCGTCTCCCATGAGCTGGCATCTGCAGAGCAACACGTCGCAGCGGTGCTCGGTGTTCGGGAGGCCGTCAATGCTTCTGAGGAAGCGTTGACAACTATTCGGATTTCCAGCCCCTTCCCGTCTCGTATCGTATATGATGCACGATATTCGGGGCCTCGATGATTTGGGTCTCGTAACGCGCCGGTAGGCCGGAGGAGGGAACGGGTGGTCGTCGAACCACGAGGAAAGTGCCATCCATTCCACGCTCTCGCTTGTCGTCGGAGTACGTTTCAACATCAAGCGAGAGTTCAGACGTCGGCGAGATAGTTACGTCACGTGAGCAAGATCCGGAGTCCGGCTGACCTTGGCGGACGCTGATGAAAGGGAAACTGAGCGAATGACTCGTTCTACTGGAAAATGGACACGGATTGTGGCGTTGTTCGCAGTCCTATCGATGGTGATCGCCGCTTGCGGCGGGTCATCGTCGGATACTACGGCGGCAACGGGAGGTACCAGCGGAGGCGACGAACAAATCGATCTGCTCATTTGGGTCTCCCGCGATTACTACCGACCACCAGATATGTGGGCCGGGTTCATGGCAGAGCATCCGAACATCAAAGTGACCGTGCAGACGGAATCGAACGACGATATTTTGCAGCAACTCCAGCGTATGCAAGACGCCGGACAGCGGCTCCCTGATGTCATCCAGGACGACACGTTCCTCATTGAGGCGTACCAGAACGCTGGTCTGCTGCTTGACATGACGGAGCAGAAGAATCTGTGGGAGCAAGAAGATCCCGATGCCTACAACCAGATTCTCCCCATCGCCTGGGACGAGAACAAGTTCGGCGACGGGATCTACGGGGTGTCGTTGACTGCCAACTTTGATGTCATCTACTACAACCTCGCAGCGTGTGAGGCGGCCTCAGTCGACTGTGCGGGTATCACGTCACTCGATGGCTTCCTTGACGCCATGCGCGCCGTGAAGGCATCTGACCCTGAGATCATTCCGTTGACGGTCCAAGCCAAGCCGGGTACCGGCATCACCACGCTGAAGACCCTCTTTAGCGCGGCCGGCGCACCGTTTGACGGTGCCGTACCTGACTTGCAATCCGAAGGTGGTCTGTACGTTTTGAACTGGTGGTTGCAGGCTTCCGACGAGGGCTTGTTACCACCGCAGGCGATCTCCTGGGGTGAGGACGAAGCCCGCGGCGCCTTTGCCGGCCAGCGTGCGGCGTTCATTCTTGACGGGTTCACCGTCGCTGGTGAGTTCAACGAACTGGAAGGGTTCAATCTCGGCACTGAATGGAACGTCATTCCATCGCCAACCTCAGGTAGCGGCAACCAGATCTCGAATGCCCGCTCCTGGGCAATCACCTCTTCGACCCCGTATCCGCACGAAGCGATGCAGGCCATCGAATGGGTGGGAACGGTGGATCAGCTCGTGGATGCAGCTGCCAACGGCTCGGTGCCGATGCGTAACAGCGTTGCGCTCGCCGATCCACGGTTGGATGACATCTGGCCGTTCTTCAACGAGGGCCTGAGAGCCGCATACTCGGGAAGTGACTCGGTGCCCTCCGGTCTCAACGGTGGCGAGGTAGAGCTCGTGCTCGAGCAGCTGTTTGGTGAGATCGTTGTGGGAACCGACAAGACGGCTCAAGAACTAGCCGACCAGTATCAGCCACTACTTGATGACCTGTAAGCAATTCAACGAATGAACCGATGCCCGGGCACGCCGTTTCCACCTCAGTGGACGCGGCATGCCCGGGCTATCGAACCGGCGGGCGTCTTCGGCGTGGCGTCGGGCAAAGCGAACGTAAACGCCGGGACGGGTAGATGACCGCCACACAAGAACAGAAGAAGCAGCCAAAGGCTCGCGAACGAAACGGCGCTCAGATCGGTCAAGGCCGGGCAACGCCATATCTCTTTTCGTTTCCGGCCATATTTGTCGTCAGCGCGGTTCTGGCATTTCCGGTGCTCTACGGTATCTGGCAGAGTCTGTACCGAGCTCCTGAACTGGGTCTTCCCGAGGAATTCGTCGGTGGCCTCAACTATTCCGACATGTTTAGCGACCCTGATTTCTGGAGCGCCTTGTACCGCACCGGGTTCTTCGTAGGTGGATGTCTTGTCGTTGGCACTACCCTCGGGTTGTTGTTTTCATTTGCCCTCTACCGTTCTATCGGGCGCCTTCGGTGGATGCGGGCGGCCACCCTGGCTCCGTATCTGATCTCGAATGTGGCCGCCGCCGTCATGTTCCGTCTTCTGTTCAACTCCGATCTTGGCTTGATCAACAGTGTTCTTGGAACGGTCGGCATCGACGGACCTGCCTGGCTCTCCTCGACGACGTGGGCGATGACTGTGGTGATCTTTACACAGGTGTGGACCGACATTCCGTTGACGATCCTGCTTCTCTTGGGCGGTCTGATGACGATCGACACGTCCTACCTCGACGCCGCCCTTGTCGATGGTGCCTCGGCCTGGCAACGGGCTCGTTACCTCACAATTCCATTGCTCGCCCCACAGCTCGTCATCTCGACTGTTTGGCTCAGTTACTCGACTCTTACCGGACTCGGGGTAGTGCTCGCGCTAACGGGCGGTGGCCCGATTGGGTCGACGACGACCCTGGCGATGGAGATGTACAACGTCGCCTTCCGGGCATTGAAGTTCAATGAGGCGTTGGCGATCGCCACCTTCATCCTGATTCTGAACGCCGTGCTCACGTTGGGTTACGTGAGGGTTGCCCGCCGCTACGAGATCGATGCCTGATGGCTGAGCAATTGATTGACGCAACCAAAATCGGTAACCGCGGCCACATGGCCGGCAAACCGCGATCGAAACTCGCCAAGTTCGGGCATCGATTGTTGGTCGGCCTGCCGTTGTTCATGCTGGCGGTCTGGACGTTCATTCCGTTCCTCGTGACACTGTCCGTTTCGATCAAGACCAAGATCGAGACGTTCGCCAACCTCGGGCTGGTTCCTCAACAGCCCACCCTCGATGCCTACAAAGAGGTCTTCACGGATCCGAACTTCCTGAATGCATTCGTGAATAGCGTGGTGGTTGGGTTCGGGACGGCACTTCTGACGATCGTCATCGGGCTTCCGGCTGCCTACGCATTCGCCAGGTTCAAGTTTCGCGGCCGGCACCTCTTGCTGCTCTTCACGCTTCTACCCCGGCTGGTCCCGAGTATCGGCATCCTGGTTCCGATCTACCGGTTGGCTGTGGCGACCAACATGCTGGACAAGAGGATTACCTTGATCATTGTCTATACCGGAACACTGGTCCCTCTGGCGGTCTGGCTCATGGTCGGGTTCTTCCAACAGATCCCTCGCGAGATAGAGGAAGCTGCCGATGTCGATGGCGCCAACTTGTGGGATCGCCTGCGTTACATTGTTATGCCGTTGGCTGCTCCGGCCCTAATCACCATTGCCGTGCTGGCGTTCCGGGAGGCCTGGAACGAGTTCACCCTGGTGCTCGTGCTCACCACCAATCCCACCACCAGAACCCTGCCGTTCGCGTTGTTCAAAATGGGTCAGAGCGAAGGGATTTCGAACTTCCCAGCCGAGGCGGCCTTCGCCATCATTACGGTGTTGCCGTTTATCCTCGTCTACACCCGGCTTGAGAGATATGTGGTGTCGGGGCTTACGGCAGGATCGTCCAAATAGGTGCTGCGGTCAGGTTGTTTCCGGTGGCAGGATAAGGACCGGGCAATGACTTCCCTGGATACATTGGTGGGCCACCGAGCCGAGAAGCATTCCACCAAAGCCGCCGCGACCTCGTGTACCGATCACGAGC
The DNA here is from genome assembly GCA_016650365.1 of Acidimicrobiia bacterium. Classification (NCBI taxonomy): domain Bacteria; kingdom Bacillati; phylum Actinomycetota; class Acidimicrobiia; species Acidimicrobiia bacterium. Next base: position 42,288 of record JAENVV010000161.1, on the reverse strand, counting down.
ATATCGGCCGTTCGCGACTGTTCGATGAGAGCCTCGGCCGGATGGCCGGCAGTAATCGCCATCAAATGCGGCTCCTGGGCAGGCGTCTCTCCGAGGGCCTCGGTGACGAATTTTTCAAGCTGGGATTCGGCCAGGTCATGAGCCTCTTGTTCCCTGCTGGGTGGATGGTGGGCCGGGCCGTCGTCAGTAACGCTGCCGATGGCCGAAGCCGCCCCTACCGCCAACCCGATCAAGTCATCGGACCAGCTCCGCTGAGCTGGTGGGTAGACGTAGATGGCATCAACCGACCCACCTCGCAACTCGGCTTCTTCCACTGCCCGGCGCAGCGCCCGTCGCGAGTTGGGCGAGCCGTCGACCCCGACCACTATTCGAGTCATTTCACTCCGTTGATTGACATACGTCTAAGTATGGACGACGCAAACTCGACTTGCAGACCAGGAGCAGGTCAATGTCGAAGAATTCGGAACCCCGGAGTTCACGCCGGGCCGTGGCCAAAGAGAGGAAATCAAAGATGAGCGATGACGTCATCGATGTCCACACGCATATTGTGCCGCCTCGGCTTGCCGAGGCGGCACAGCGAGGTGGTTTGCGATACGGGATCGAGTTTGGACGCGACGCCAACGGCAAGGTAACGAGTTCGGTCGGTGGAAAACCGTTCGCGCTTCCGTGGCCGACTCCGCTTCAGTCCCCGGCCGAACGGGTGGCATCGATGGACGCCATCGGGGTGGATGTGCATATGCTTTCCCTCAGCCCGAGCATGCATTGGTACAACACGGATCCGGCCGACGGCCGGTCGTTGGCCACCGAGACCAATGACGACATCGCACAAATTGTCAGCAGCTACCCGGACCGATTCAGAGGTATGGGTTTTCTGCCGCTTCAGGACCCGGCCGCCTCGGTCACGGAACTCGAACGGTGTGTGCGCGATCTCGGTTTCGCCGGTGTCCTGGTCGGTACCAACATCGACGGACTCGATTGGGACGCCCCGGAACTCTTTCCCGTGCTTGAGGCGGCCCAGGATCTCAACGCTCTGGTGTTCGTTCATCCGGCCCGGGGTAGGGCCAATTCGTTCCTCCCGAACTATCACCTCAAAAACCTCATCGGGAATCCGCTGGAGACGACGGTGGCGCTCGCCAGTCTCATCTTCGGAGGAGTGCTCGACCGGTTGACTGACCTCAAGCTCTGCTTTGCTCATGGGGGTGGTTACGGCTGTCTTGGCATTGCTCGTATGGACCATGGATATATGGCCCGCGCCGAGGCGCAAGGCATTGCCCGGATGCCTTCTGATTACCTGAAAGGTCTGTTCTTTGATTCGCTGGTGCATGGTCATCGCACGCTTGACCAGATCATCGATTTGGCCGGCATCGACCAGATCGTGCTTGGCAGCGACTATCCGGCCGACATGGGAGAACCCGATCCGGTCGAGTTCATTCGATCTCATCCCCGGCTTGACGATGAACAGCGCCTGAAGATACTTTCCAGGAACCTCAGCGGACTGCTGGGCTGAACCACACACAAGGAGCCTGCATGGCAGATCAGGAATTGCTCGATGAGATGTATGCCAAGCGGGGCTACCTATTTGAGTGGCAGGTGCTCCTGGCCGAAGAAGCCCCTGATTTCCTCCGGTCGTTTGACGCCACCTGGACTCAGGTCAACACGGATCGACCGAACGGGCTTCCCGCTAAGTATCGAGAGCTCGTCTATGCGGCCACCGCTTCCGTTTTGGGTGAAGACACCGTTGCCAAGAATCACATGCACAAGGCGCTTGATGCGGGAGCCAACCGCACTGAGCTCATCGATGCCATTCTCGTGGCATGGACTCCGTCCGGGTCGCGCACCCTGATCCACGGATTGCGCTGCGTGGTTGAGGTACTCAAGGAACGAGGAGAGTACGAGCCACCCGATGTCGGACATCGAATCTCTGATCGCCCTGAGCACGAACCGCGTACGTATCTGGAGGACAAGTCATGAGTCAGCTTGCAGAGGAATTTGCCGAGCGGCGCGGCAAACAATACCCGGCTCACGCCTGGATAGCCGAGCGGTTCCCCGATTACACCGAGACGATGCTGCATCTCGATGACATCATCCGGCGCCAGCCACGTCGCTTCGACGAGAAGGGCCATGAGCTATTTCATATCGTTGCACTGGCGGTACTCGGCTCGAACCCCCACAACCAACCGCATCTGACCGCCCATATCAAGAAGGCGCTTCAGCTCGGAGCCGATCCTGAAGAGATTGCTGAGGCTCTCATGGTGGCGGTGAATCCGGCCGGCGCCCGGGTACTCACCTACGGGGTCACCTGTATGCTCGAGGCTCTGGCGGAGCTTGAAACCGAAGGCTGGCGACCCGCGGGCGTGGACCAATGACCAAAGTCATCGACGTCCATGCTCATTTGCTGCCACGATCGGCGATTGCCGCAGCCGAAACGGGCTCTGGTTGGTTCGGGTCAGAGATCGAAAAGGACGATCTCGGACGGCCGATCATCGTCACCGGGGACCGGCGGGAGGTCATGGGTGGCAAGGCCCACTACGAGTCGATGGAACGACGGATCGAACGGATGGACGAGGGGGGCGTCGATATGCAGGTTCTATCGCTCAACCCGATCTTCTTTCGCTATTACCTCGGCGCCGACGATGGTGCCGCCGCCTCACGTTCGATCAACGACGAGATCGCCGGCTTCATAACGCAATGGCCGGATCGGTTTGCCGGCTACGGGGCGTTACCGATGCAGGACCCGGATCGAGCCATCGAGGAGCTGGAACGGGTCATGCAGATCCCTGGCATGGTTGGTGTCTCGGTGGGAACCCACGTTGACGAGGCCAACTGGGACGAGCCCCACCTGTTTCCGGTTCTCGAGGCTGCTCAAGAATTGGGAGCGCTGGTTTTCTTTCATCCGTCTGACCGTCGGCTCGAAACCCATCTCCCTCGCTATCACCTGCACAACTCGATCGCCAACCCCACCGAAACCACCATCGCCATTGGATCGTTGATCTTCGGCGGGGTTTTCGACCGGCTGCCCGATCTCAAGACGTTGTTTGCGCATGGAGGCGGATATGCCTGCTGGGCAGTGGCCCGGTTTGATCATGCTTACGAGGTCCGCGCCGAAGCGCGCGAGCACGCGGCCTTGTTCCCATCCGAATACCTCAGTCGGCTCTGGTACGACTCGCTGGTGCACAGCTACGAGAACCTCCGTCGTCTCGTTGATGTTGTGGGGGTGGATCGAGTAATGCTCGGCACAGATTTCCCTGCTGACATGGGTCAGGTCGATCCTGTTACCTGGATCGAAGGCAGTGACTTGTCCGACGATGAGCGAGCCGCCGTGCTGGGCGGCAACGCCGCTGCATTGCTGGGCCGCTGAGTCGAAGTGGACTCGTCACGGAACGAAACGCCGGTTGAGATTTTCCTTCCGGAGGCTGGTGAACGACTGAGTCAGCTCTTCGGCCGCATCGATCCCGATTTCGCGCTCGTCTGGTCCAATCATGTGTCGAGATTATTGGCGCGAACCCAACTCGATGTCCGGACCCGATTCCTGATCCTCACCATGCAGTACACGGTGACCCAACGGTTTGGGCAACTTAAGGAGAACCTGGCGGCTGCCCAAAGAGCCGGGGTTCCACACGACGAGCTCCGGGAAGTCATTCTTCAAGCGTTCGTCTATGCCGGTCCGTGGGTTGTGGCGGAAGCGTGCCAGATCTACGAAACAGTGTTTAAGTCGACCCCGGAGGTAGAGGAGCGCCGGTCGGAACCGGCTGGTGAAGGGGAGAGACAACTCGCCGACGAACGCCCCACCTGGTCGGCGGATGATGCCGCTGATCCCCGACTGAATGACCTGCTGGAACGGTACGGCTGGCACGCCATATCCACGGGCCTTCGGCTGCGCCCGAGCCATCACCTCAACATGCTGGATACCCTGGATGCGCTGGATCCTGACTTCCTCCAGATCTGGCTCGACGCGGTGTATGACGGCATGTATTCGCGGCGGATTCTCGACGATCGGACCCGTCTCCTGTGCGTTGTTGGCGCGACCCTGGCGGTCGGGGAAACTCATCAGTCGAGGCGGCATATGCGAGCCGCCTTGCGGGTGGGTGCCGAGCCTCGTGAGCTTCTGGAGGTTATCTTTCACACCACCGCGTTCTTCGGACACCCGTACGTCATGCCTGCGGCGTTCGATGATCTCATCAGGATCGCCGATGACGAGGGTCGCATTTTGGAGCTGGTCCCGGCCGACCGGGTAGAACAGACCAGGCGTATCGTGGCGGCTCGGGTTGCCAGGCGAGACGGTATCAAGGACGACCTGGGCGGCACCTGACGATTCCTTACCGTGACGCCAAACCGACGTCCCTTTCCGCCTGACGCCAGCGCAGGAGAATGGCTCCGCCCATCACCAGGGGTAGTCCGGCTACTGCAAAGGCCAAGCCGTACCTAGCGCTGTCGGCTAGTAGTCCTAGCGTCACCGGTCCGACCACCCAACCGAGATCATTTGCCATGCGATATACGGCGCTGGCTCGTCCTTCGGTTCCGGACGGAGCGATATCGCCGATCATGGTCGGGAGAGCAACCGCCGCCAACCCGATCCCTAAGCCCAGCAGCGCCGAAATGACCATCATGCCTATGGCGCTGTCGGCCAGGCCGAACAGGGTTACCGTTGCTGCGGTGCTAAACGCCCCGGCCAGTGCCACCGGGATTCTCCCGAACCGGTCAGCGACCTGGCCGGCGATGGGCATGGCAATGAGCGAGGCGATCGATCCGAGGGAGATCAGGAATCCGATCATGGCTGGTGACAAGTCGAGTACCACGTCTGCGAAGGCGGGTATGAGGACACTGATCGCTCCGGCCCGTAGGAAGAACAGACCGAAGCCAAGGAACATGATCACCTTGAAGCCACGGATTTCGAGCACGGATCGGAAGGATCGAGTCTGGGTTGGTGCACCTGCAACTGCTCTGGCCGGGAGGGCGCCGTCGCGAATGTACTGGCTGCTCACGATGGCGAGCAGACCGGCGATGGTGGCCTGCACATAGAACGGTGCGAAGATTCCGAACCGTACAGCGACGATGCCACCGACGAGCGGGCCGATGGTGCTTCCCAGGAGGATTCCACCCTGGAAGCTGGCGGTCGCCCTGCCAAGTTCGGCCTTGCCGGTGATGACCAGCAGGTAGCGATTGATTGAGGTTCCGAAAAGGGCTGATCCCATTCCCTGGATGGCGCGCGCTGCCAGGAGCAGGCTCAGGCTCGGGGCGAAGACCGCCAGCAGCGCGCCGACCGTTTGGACGGCTCCGCCGCCGATGCAAACGATTCGAGAACCGTAGCGATCGGCCCATGAACCGGCGGTCAGACGAAGACTCATGCGAGCGAGGGCAAAGACGGTAACCAATGTCGAAGCGGCGGCAAATCCGACTCCGAAATGGCTGGCGTAGGCGGGGAGCACTGGCGCGATCAGGTTCACGCCGATCACGTTGAGGGCCACCATCCAGGGGATCGGCGAACCAAATCCTCGTCGGGCAGATTCCATATCTGACATTATGTAATATTGACTGGTATTCATGAAATACCGGTGGCCGACAGGCTGCGCACGAGAGGGGATAGTGATGGCGGGGTCCAATCGGTACGCAGCAGAAGCCAGCCCAGATGCGTAGGCAGGTTGGCCTGGCGATCATCGGATCGGGTCGGATCGGTTCGTTGCGGGCCCGACTCGCCTCGGAGCATCCGGCCGTAGGGTTCCTCGCCGTTTCCGATCGTGACGCGACTGCCGCCGGGCGGTTGTCAGAATTAGTCGGCGCCGACTTCTCGACCGGCAATAACGCCGAGGCCATCGGGCATCCCGAGGTCACCGCGGTGGTCGTGGCTACGAGCGAGGGGGAGCATGTCGAGGCCGTCCTGCTCGCCTTGAGTCTCGGCAAACCGGTTCTGGTGGAGAAACCAATTGCCCTGACTTTGGCCGATGCCGACCGGATTCTGAGGGCTGCCGCGGCGAGCGATGCCGAGCTGCGGGTTGGCTACAGCCGGCGATTCAGGCGCCGGTACCACGTCGCCAAAGAACAGATCGTGACCGGTCGGATGGGAACACTGCTCGGGGGAGTCGCCAGGGTGTACAACTCGCGTTCGCAAGCGCTGGCAATGCTTGGCAGGAATCCCGATGCCACCCCCGTTGTGGATGCCTTGACCTACTACGTCGACCTCATGAACTGGTTTTTCGAAGGGCGCCGGCTGGTCGAGGTCAGTGCCGTCGGCCAGCGGGGTGTCTTGGAAGCCGCCGGGTATCAGACTGATGATCTGACGTGGGCGATGTTGCGGTATGACGACGGCGCCGCGCTTAACCTTGGCGTGTGCTACTCGCTACCTGAGAAGTACCCCGCCTTGGGCCACTCGGCTCGCGTAGAGCTGATCGGGACCGATGGTGTCATGTTGCTCGACGACGACCACACCGACCAGGTGATGTACAGCGATCATGGCGTGCCGCATGTCTACCTGCCGGACCACAACGTCAATGCGGTGTTTCTGTCGAGCGGCACTCCTGGAGATTGGGCACTGGGCGAGTTCATCGGGCCTCTGGCAGCAGAGACGCGTGCCTGGCTCGATCACCTGGCCACCGGCAAAGCCTGTCAGCTGGCTACCCCCCAAGAAGCCAGGGCGACGTTGGAGGCAACCCTGGCGATCGAGCGAGCCGCCGCTACCGGTCTGACGATTCGCCTGCCTCTCGATTGAGTCCGCCTTGTCCACGTCTGGGTTCGACCAACCCTGAGTATCTACCAGAGGTTTGAGAAGCGCTCCTTGGTGGCGGCAAGTCCAGACGTGATCAGCTTGACGTCATTCGTCGGCGAAATGAGCGTGCAGCCCTTTTCGATGAGCAGTGAGGCATACTCGGGAGTCGGCGTGACCGCTCCCCATTGTTTACCGTGGGTCCGACACGCCGCGGCGATTTCGTCCACGGCGGACAGGCACCGCTCATGCATGAAGTCGCCGATGACTCCGAGGGCCTGGCTGAGGTCGGATGGTCCGACGAACAACATGTCGACGCCGTCGACGGCCGCAATTGCCTCGACTTCGTCGACCGCCTGAGCGGTTTCAATCTGTACTGCCACCATCGTCTCCCGATTGGCGCGTTCGGTGAATTCGGCCATGGGGATGGTCCCGTAGCGTCCGTCGTAGCCCATCGGGTTGAGACCTCGGCGTCCCCGCGGAGCAAACTTCGACCACCCAACGAACTCCTCTGCTTGGGCCGCTGAGGTGATTTGGGCGGCCATCACACCCATCGCTCCGCTTTCGAAACATCGGGTCACGGTGGCGTAGTCGGTGGGGGGGACCCTTACGAAACTCTCCAGGCCGTGGGCCCGTCCGGCGGCCACCGCGGCTTCGATCTCGTTGACGGTGAAGCCGGCGTGCTCAACGTCGATCCAGAAACCGTCGAAGTCCCCGGTCATCCCGAGGTATTGGATGATGTTGGGATTGTGCATTCGCCCGATGGCGAACACGACCAACTGGTCACCTGCCTGAAGGCGCTGTTTGAAGGGTTGGGCCATGTGATGGTCTCCTTGCGAGAGAAGCCCTGCCGTTCGGGAGGGTCGTTGGCAAACAATATAGAATGCATCGTACAGGGTGGGGATTCCCTGAAGGAACGGAGATAGTTGAATGCCGGTGATCGACACGCATGCTCACGTCACACCCGAACGGTACAAGCAGGCCATTCGGACCCGGGGTGAGTGGTATGGGCTCGACGAGCATCCCGGTGAACTCGGATTCGGCAAGTTTGATATTTCGCTTCCGGACCGACTGGCTGAAATGGATGCGCTGGGCGTCGACATGCAGCTTGTGACGCCCACGGTTGGGTTCTACCAGTACTCCAACGAGCTATCGAAGACCAAGCTCATCAACCGCGAATGTAATAACGAGATTGCCGAGATGGTCGAACAACATCCGACCCGTTTTGCGGGCATGGGAATCGTCCCGATGCAGGACCCGCCAAGTGCCATCGCCGAGATGGAACGAGTGATGCTCGAGTTGGGTATGAAGGGAGTGGTCATCAGCGACCACGTGGCCGGCCGCACCTACGACGATCCGGACTTCCTTCCGTTTTTCGCCGCCGCCGAAGAGTTGGGAGCGATTGTGTTCTTCCATCAGAGCCAGGACACCATCGTTGCCAAGCGGAACAGTCGGTACAAGCTCCCCAATGCGGTCGGGAACCTTACGGAACGGGCGCTGGTGTACGCCACGCTCGTGTTCGGTGGAGTTCTCGATCGGTTTCCCGACTTGAAACCTCTCCTCGCCCATGGGGGCGGGTATACGGCCTATGGGGTAGCCCGCATGGACAAGGTAGCCGGGGCGCTTGAGGCCGGCGAGGGGATGACGCCCGTTTTCAAAGGCAACGATGGATTTTCTCAGCAGCTGGCTCCGAGCGAATACCTCAGCCGCTTCTACTACGACTGCTGCACATACAGCGGTTCGGTGCTCCGCTTTCTCATCGATGCGGTCGGCATCGAACGGGTGGTGCTCGGCACCGATTATCCGGCCCCGATGGTGCTGGCCGATTGTGTGAACTGGGTGCGAGGATTGCCTGAGCTCGGACTTGACGAGAAAGAGGCGATCCTGTCCGAGAATCCTGCCCGCCTGCTTGGTTTCTCAGGATGAGCGGTGTGAGCCTCGGATGGGGAATCATCGGTATCGGCAACATCGTCAAAGGCACGATTGCCCCGGCGATGGTTGCCGAACCGTCCTGTGAGTTGGTGGCAGCGGTAAGTCGCGATCAAGCCAGGGCCACGGATTTCGCAACCACATTTGGCGCTCGGTACGCCTACACGGACTACGACGAGATGCTCGCCAACCCTGAAGTCGACGCGGTCTTTATCGCTACTCCGAACGGACTGCATGCCGACCAGGTCGTAGCAGCGGCCCTCGCTGGAAAGCATGTTCTGTGCGACAAACCGTTGGCGATCAACGTGCCGGATGCGATTCGGGCAGTTGAAGCCTGTCAACGGGCTGGCGTGAAACTGGGCGTGAACTTTCATAATCGACACCTCAAGTGGGTCGATGACGTCAGGACACTGATTGGCGAAGGCACGATCGGTAGCGTCCAGGTCGTCGAGCTCGAAGTGAGCTCGGGCGCTCGTAAGTGGGACAACTGGCGCACTGACCCTGGTATGGCCGGCCTCGGGTCGATACACAATGTTGGCGTTCATGGACTCGACTTTCTCAGGGTCATCCTGCAGGCCGAGCCGGTTGAAGTGATGGCAATGTTCGACCGGCCGGCGGCCAGCGACGTCGTCGAATCACTCGGGCTGGTTCTGATCAGGTTCGACAACGGAACGCTCGCCTACTGCAATTTCAACGAGAGCGTTGCCAATCCGGTCAACGAACTGCGCATCTTCGGATCCACCGGTCGCATGATCGGAAGCGGGTTCACCCGGTCGCGAATCGACGGCGATCTGACGGTCCTGACCGGGTCGGGGGAGCAGCACACTCATTACCCCGCCCCCGACGCCCACCGGCTGTCGGTGGCGGCGTTCACAGCGGCGGTCTTGAACGATGAGGAACCCAACGCCTCGGGATGGGACGGTTTACGAAGCGCACAACTGTGCGACGCCATCAAGTGGTCGGTGAACGAACGCCGACTCGTCGAGGTCGACTATCGCCATCCATCGGGTACGGCATGACAGATCTTGCCGATCTCAAAACTATCCGGCAGGTGATTGCCAGGGCACGAGAGATCGTGGACCCCAGCGCATTCGCCTGGGGGGCCGCCGGTGCGGGCGATGGGGTGACGGTCGCGAGGAACAGTATCGGCCTCAATAGTCTCGCGCTTGTACCGCGCCACATGCGCAATGTCGAAGAGGTCGATACCGCCACCTCGTTTGTCGGGATTCCGCTGGCGTTTCCGGTCATGCTCGCCCCGGTCGGCGCGTTGGGGATTTACGACGCCGGTGATGCCCTGGCCGCCGCGGCGGCCGCTACTCAGGTTTCGACGGCCATCATCTGTTCGGAGTTGACCACCTCGCCATGGGAGGACGTTGCGGCCACCCATCCCGGCCATCACATCTTTCAGATGTACGTGTTTGGGGACCGCGACTGGATGCACGAAGTTGCGGCTCGGGTAAAGCAGGCCGGGTTCGCCGCCATCTGCGTCACCGTTGATACTCCGATACTGTCTCGTCGGGACCGAAGCATTGAACAGGTCTTTGGTTGGAGTTCTCCGAGCCCGCCCAACCTCCAGCAGCACGGATCCGACCCCAAGTTCCGGGCCAGGTTCACCTGGGAAGACTTGCGCTGGCTCGTCGAGAACTCTGAGTTGCCGGTAATCGTGAAGGGGGTCATGACGGTCGAAGACGCCGTGGCCGCGGTCGAGTGCGGGGTGGCGGCTATCTATGTCTCCAACCACGGCGGTCGGGTGGTTGACCACGGCATGAGCACTATCGAGGTACTGGGTGAGATTGTGGCGGCGGTCGGTGCGTCGGTTGACGTCGCGGTTGATAGCGGGTTTACGAGTGGTGCCGACGTCTGCAAAGCGTTGGCGCTAGGTGCCACGGCGGTCGGCATTGGCCGGCTTCAATGCTGGGGCCTGGCCGTTGGCGGGACTGACGGCCTGGTTCGGGTACTCGACATCCTCAAAACCGAGATCAGCATCACCATGGCAAACATCGGGTGTCGCGAGATTACCGAGATCACTCCTGATCGAGTCCGGTGGTCGATTCCGGTTCCCCCTTCGGGGCCGGCCTTTCTGTGAGGAAGCGTCTTCAAAGGTTGGGACGGCTCGCAGTCGTCGACGTCACCCCCCTTCGGGAGGTGCCTGGGTATCGGTGGCTGTTTGCCGGTATGTTCTTCGTCCAAGCCGGGAGGCAACTCCTCGTCGTCGCAGTTCCCGTGCAGGTGTACGCACTCACGGGTTCCACACTTCAAGTTGGTTTGCTCGGCCTGGCCCAGTTGATTCCTCTCCTGGCGGTTTCGTTGGTGGGTGGGGCCCTGGCCGATGCGTTCGATCGGAAGCGGTTACTCGTCATCGCTCAGGTCACTCTCGCCGCAACTGCGGCCGGTCTGTTCTGGAACTCGGTGGCGACCAGCCCGGCGGTCTGGCCTCTGTTCGTCCTGGTCGGCATCAATGCCGGGGTGTCGGCGATCGACCACCCTTCCCGGCAGGCCCTTCTCCCCGGATTGGTTGGCAGGAAGCTGTTGCCATCTGCCCTGGCGATGAACCAGACCCTCAGCAACACGGCCAAAGCGGCCATTCCGGCCGTCGGCGGGTTGCTCATAGCCGGCGTCGGTCTTGGACCAACCTATGCGGTTGCCATTGCCATGTTTTTGGTCGGAGCGAGCCTGATGTGGCGGACGCCGAACGTTCCGACCGAGGGTGGTGGCCGCAAGATGGGTTGGTCCTCGATCGCTGAAGGGTTGGCCTTCCTCAAATCACGCCGACTCATCCAGGCAGCCATGCTCATTGACCTCAATGCCATGGTCTTTGGGATGCCAACCGCCCTGTTTCCTGCCTTCGGAACCGCGGTTCTGGGGGGCGACGCCATCACGGTTGGACTGCTGTATGCCGCCCCGGGGGTCGGGGCGCTGGTGGGTGCCCTTACCTCAGGATGGGTGGCGACCGTTCGCCTTCAGGGCCGCGCCGTCATCATGTCCGTGATCGCCTGGGGCATGGCGATGACCGCGTTCGGGTTTACGACCTCGGTGATGTTTGCACTGGCGATGCTGGCCTTTGCCGGTTGGGCAGACGTCGTGTCGGCGATTCTGCGCCAGGCCATAATCCAACTGTCCGTTCCGGACCATCTTCGGGGTCGGCTGTCGTCGATCCACGTTGCTGCAGCAGGGGGTGGCCCCCGTCTTGGGGACCTGGAGGCCGGGGTGGTCGCCGAACTCACCTCTGTGCGTATCTCGGTGATCTCGGGGGGAATCGCCTGCGTCCTGGGGGCGGTGGCCCTGGCCCGGTGGTCGCCCGGGTTCCGCAACTACGTTTACGATCCCGGGCAACCTGACCCCCATGTGCAGGCGCAGACATGATCCCGTTTGCGCGGGATTTGATATGGGAGCCCGGGGTGGGTTCTGCAGTAGATCGCAGGCTTACTCGCCGGGCGATATACCTCCTGCTTGTTTTGGGCATTCTGATTCTCGGCCTCAACTGGCCGATCATGGCCGTAGGACTTCGAACCCTGACCCCGCTGTGGATGGGGTCGTTCCGGGTGCTCGGAGCGGCAGTGATGGTGATCGGCATTGGACTGGCCACCCGAAGCATGCGAATACCGCCAGCGAGGGACCTGCCGGTCATTGTTTCGCTGGCCGTTTTCCGCCTGGCGGCCGTATTCTTCCTGGTCTTCACCGCTCTCCAACTCGTCCCCGCTGGTCGATCGGCCGTCGTGGTGTGGACGATTTCTTTGTGGACGGTCCCTCTGGCCGTGATCTTCCTTGGCGAACGGATGAGTCGCCAGCGTTGGTCGGGACTGGCGATCGGTGTCTCCGGTGTGATTGTCTTGTTCGAACCATGGGGTATGTCATGGAACCAACCGGGAGTAGCGCTTGGTCACGGGCTCCTGATACTTGCTGCCATCACGGATGCGGCCACCGCAGTCCACATTCGGGCGCATCGGTGGACGATCACTCCGATCGAAGCCCTTCCCTGGCAGCTGGCCGGTGCGGCTGTCGTTCTGACAACCCTTGCGTTGCTCATTGATGGTCTTCCCGTCTTCGAATGGACGCCCCAGCTTGTAGGTGTGGTGGCCTATCAATCGGTCCTGGCCTCGGGGGTGTCCTTCGTGGCGCTGGTAGTCGTATTGCGGAATCTGGCCGCCGTATCCACCAATCTCACTCTCATGGCGGTTCCCGTGGTCGGAGTCGTGTCATCGGCGATCTTCCTCGGCGAACAGGTCACCGTCGGACTGGCTATCGGGCTGGGTCTGGTGCTGGCCGGTGTCGCAATCAATCTTGTGTCAGATCGTGGTGGGGCGAATCGTCGCCCTGACCTGGCCGAGGTGATCTGACGCGACCTGGCGCCATGTGGAATCAACGAATCGACAAGAGGAGAGTGAACAACGATGAGGACCGCCACCATTGGAAACCTCGAAGTTTCAGTGATCGGACTCGGGTGTAACAACTTCGGTCGGGCGCTCGACGCAGCCGGGTCGGCGGTCGTCGTGAATGCTGCCCTTGATGCCGGCATGAACTTCTTTGATACGGCGAGTAATTATGGCGGCGGCCAGTCGGAGTCGTTCCTCGGCGCCGCACTTGGCAGTCGTCGATCAGAGGCGATTATTGGAACAAAGTTCGGCATGCCCGTTCCAGGAATAGAAGGAAGCGGCGGGGCCCGCCCGGCATACGTTTGTGAATCGCTCGAGCGGAGTCTGTCTGAGCTTGGAACCGACTACATCGACCTCTTCCAACTGCACTACCCGGACCCTGAGACACCGATTGAGGACACACTGGGCGCGATGAACGGTCTCGTACAGGAAGGCAAGGTCCGTCAGATTGGCTGTTCGAATCTGAGTACGCCCCAACTCGCCGAGGCCTTGACGGTTTCCCACGACCTGGGTTTGGCCGCTTTTGTTTCCAACCAGGTGGAATACAGCATGGTTCACCGGGATCCCGAGACCGATGGGCTGGCCGATCTATGTGGGGCACGGGAGGTGGCTTTGCTGCCGTTTTATCCGTTGGCGAGCGGGCTCCTGACCGGGAAGACCCAACGCGGGACTGTCCTGGAGGGTCGACTGGCGATGGACCGCTATCAGAGGTTTCTTACTGACGAGAACTTTGATCTGGTAGACCGCCTTACGGGGTATGCGCTCGAACGCAATGTCAGTCTGGTTCAGGTGGCGCTCGGCTGGTTGCTATCTCACGAGGCGGTACCTTCGGTAACCGCCGGGGCCACCAAGCCCGAGCAAGTCATGAGTAATGCTCTCGCCGCCGAATGGGTTCCATCCGCCGGTGACCTCGCCACGTTGGATTCGCTCCTGAGTGGGTCCGCGGAGTGAGATGAAGTCGGGCAGATCTCATTAGCCGGTGACCGTTCCTGGTCGGTTTCTTTGAACTTCTTTCTGGAATTCCGGAGCTTTTCCCACACGGCGTGACATGGTTTGGTAGTTTTCGTAGGTCGATCAGGTCTGGGGGGTCCAAATGTCCCGTGCCGAGCAATGAGGTTTGCACCTAGCACTAGCCGCGCCCGTGGACTTCTTTCTATGGCGTCGGGGTCGGTTTGCTTGGTGGTCATCGACTCGGAATCGCCGTTGCTAGCCGGGCGATTCGACGATTTTGCCTGCATCAGACCAGCCAGACCGCTTGGCCGCGTTGTATCAACTCATCTTTCACGTATTCAGCCCATCGTGGCTTCAACATTGAGCTTGTCAAGAGCGACACCGATTAGGAACGAGGGCTGATTGGAGCGACGCTCGCCGGGAGGCGGCTCAACTCCGGATAACGAGGGGGATCTAGATGGTACGTCGGATCATCGATATGAGTGTCAATCTCAGGCGAATCGTGCTTGTCGCGGCCGCCGGGATACTGGTTCTAGGGATTGTGCACCTCGACAACCTGAAGACGGATCTTCTCCCGGAGTTCAGTCCGGTGGCCGTCGAAGTCCAGACCGAAGCGCTTGGTCTTTCCGCCAGTGAGGTTGAGCGGCTCATAACCACGCCTCTTGAGCAGGATTTGCTCAGTGGTGTGGCCTTCCTCGATACGATCGAGTCTGCATCCCTTCCAGGGCTGTCGTCGGTGGTCATGACCTTTCAGCCAGGCACCACTCTCCTCAATGCTCGTCAGGTTGTTGCCGAGCGGTTGGTTCAGGCTGCAGGATTGCCCCAGGTTGCCGGTAGACCGCAGATGCTCCAGCCGTTCTCCTCCACCGGTCGGGTAGCCCTGATTTCACTTTCCTCGGATGAGCTCACCCCCATTGAGACGTCTGTCCTGGCACGGTGGGTGGTTGTCCCACGACTCCTTGGTGTAGACGGTGTGGCGAGCGTGTCGATCTGGGGATTCCGAGATCGCCAACTGCAGGTCCTGGTTGATCCCACCGAACTTGCCTCACAAGACGTCACGCTGTCGCAGGTCATCGCTACAGCAGGCAACGCGCTCGAAGTGTCACCGCTCACGTTCCTGGAAGCATCCAGCCCGGGAACCGGGGGATTCATCGATACCGTCAATCAGCGGTTGCACGTATTTCACGAGCAGGCAATTTCGACTCCGGAGGAACTTGCTCAGGTGGCTCTGGAGGATGGTGCCGGCGGCGCCGTATTTGTCGATGGTCAGCCGCTTACACTCGGCGACGTTTCAGCGATTGTGGCCGACCATCAGCCGTTGATCGGTGATGCCTACTGCAGCGGCGGACCGTGCGTCATGCTGGTGATCGAGAAATTTCCCAACAGCAACACGCCCGCGGTCGTCGCCAATATCGAAGATGCGATCGAGGCGTTACAGCCTGGCCTTCAGGGCATCACGATAGACAGCTCGATTTATCAGCCGGCCGAATTCATAGAAACCTCGTTCGGGAATCTCGGCACCGCTTTGTCGATTGGGCTCGTGTTGGCCTTCGTAGTCATGGCCGCACTCCTCTACGACTGGAGGGTGGTCCTTGTCGGTGCGCTAACCATCGCAACATCTCTGGCGGGGGCAGGCCTGGTGCTTTACCTGGCGGGCGCCACCGTCAATACGATGACGTTGGCTGGATTGACTCTGGCTCTGGTATTGATTGTCGACGATGCGTTGGTGGGGTCGCGGGGGCTGTTCGAGCCGACGTCGCAGAGCAGACCGGATGATCAAGGTGCTCGACTGGCGAGGCGAATCGCCGACTCTGCGCTGCGGACGAGAAGTGCGACCTTCTATGCGGCGATTATTGTCGGCGCGGCCGCGCTGACGTTCTATTTCGTCGGCGGCGAGGCCGGAGCCTTCCTTCCGCACATCGCCACGCCTTTCCTCCTGGCCCTGGCGGTTTCGCTGTTGGTCAGCCTTACCGTTGCTCCAGCTCTCACCGCTTTCATCATCCGAACGGGTTCGGCACCGAAGGAATCCTCGCCGCTGACCCGCCGAATGAAAGCGGCTTTTGAGCGGGTAGGACCGGGCATGGCCACGAAGGTGGGCCGGTCTGTACTCGTGTTTGCGCTTGCAGTGGGTTTGGCACTCGCGTCCCTGCCACTTATCGAGCAGTCATTTCGACCGGACCTGAAGCAGCGGGACGTTCTCATTGAATTGGATGCTCCGGCGGGAACCTCGCTTTCGGCTATGGACGCAGTCGCCTCTGACGTCGTTGCGGCCGTGGGTTTGCTCGATGTAGTCGTGAACATTGGTGCGCATGTCGGTCGTGCGGTCTCCAGTGATCAGGTCGAGAACGTCAACGTTGCAGAGGTCTGGCTGAAGCTCGACGAGGCAGCCGACTACGAGGCGGCGCTGGCGGCGGTCAGTGGAGCCGTAGTCGTTCCGAACAACGTAACATCCCGGGTGCTTACCTATTCCGATCAGCGGGTGAGCCAGATTCTTGGTGGCTCAAGCGATGAATTGATCGTCCGTGTGTACGGCGACAACCCGCAGGAGCTTGAGGCTGTCGCTGCGACGGTAACGAGTGCCCTCAGCGAGGTTCGGGGCCTGGAGGACGTTCGGATCGATTTGCCGATCGAACAGCCGACGATTGAGGTCGAAGTCGACCTTGCTCGAGCCCAGGCTGTCGGTCTGAAGCCGGGCGATGTGCGTCGCAATGCGACCACGTTGCTGTCGGGGGTCATTGTTGGCAACTTATTCGAATCACAGAAGGTCTTCGACGTGATTGTGTGGGGTACTCCCGAGATCCGGGAGTCGGTCGAGGATGTGATGGCGCTGCCCATCGCTACTCCTGATGGCGGCAGCGTCGCGCTGTCTGATGTCGCCGACGTCCAGGTGGTGCCGAACATTTCCGTGATTCGACATGAGTCGGTCTCCACCTACCTCGATGTCGTCGCTGATCCGGGTTCCCGCCCGGTAGCGGATGTGCGGTCCGACGTCGCCGCGGCACTCGACACGGTCGGGTTCCCGCTGGAGTATCACGCCGAGGTGCGAGGCGTATACGCAGCCGGAGAGGCCGGAGGGACCGGGGTGCTACCGGTCATACTGGCAGCCCTGTTCGGGATCTTCATTCTGTTCCAGTCAGCCTTCAGTAGTTGGCGTCTAGCGTTCATTCTGTTCCTTACGGTGCCGATGGCGCTGTCGGGCGGGGTCATCGCCATAGTGGTGTCGGGTCGCGCTTTCTCGCTCGGATCGGTCGCCGCGCTGGTCGCCCTTCTCGGATTGGCTGCCCGCTCGTCGATCCTGTTGGTTCAGGTGTACCAACGGCGTGAACGGGCGGGCGAAACGTTCGGAGTCGACCTCGTGACAGGGGCGACGGCCGACGAAATGGTGTCGATCGTTACCCCACTGCTGGCAGTCGCCGCCCTGTTCGTACCGCTCGGCCTTGCCGGCTCGCAGGCTGGACTGGAGATCGTCGGTGATATGGCCTGGGTGATCGTCGGCGGCGCAATCACGACTGCGCTGTTCAGCCTTGTGATTCTTCCCGCCTTCTACCTCCGCTGGGGATACGTAGCCGAACCCGATACGGTTGCCGACGATCTGAGCGAGCTGCTAGATGTCGAATTAACCGAGCTTGGGACCGGTGGAGAATGAGCGTGCGTTTCGCAAAGACTCAGCTTGCCGTCGCCAGTCTCGGGGCGATGGTGATGGTGAGCGCGTGTTCCAGAGGAGCCGCCGTCGTGGAATTCATACCCCCGGCGACAGTGGAAGAGGTGTCGGGGGACACCCTGCCGCTCATCACGCTCACAGAATCAGCCGTTACCCGCCTCGCCATCGAGACTCACGCGGTCGAAAGTGCTGCCAACGGATCGGTGGTCCCGAGCGCGGCTGTCCTCATTACGGTCGACGGTAGCTACTGGGTATACACCAACCCCGAGCCGCTCGTCTATCTGCGACATGAAATCAAGCCCGTAGTGGAGGAAAACCAACAAGCATTCTTCTCGGATGGGCCTGAGCCAGGAATGCTCGTCGTGGTGGCCGGGGTGCCAGAGCTATACGGAACCGAAACCGGGATCGGGAAGTAGGGGGCCGATATGTTGCGCTGGTTCGTAGGTTCAAGTCTCAAGTATCGGTTCATCGTCATGGCCTTCGCCGGAGGTCTCATGTTCTTCGGCGTACTCCAGTTGGCGGAATCCAGTGTCGATGTCTTTCCCGAATTCGCTCCTCCGAGGGTGGAAATCCAAACTCCGGCGCTAGGCCTGTCTGCCACTTCGGTGGAGTCGCTTGTGACGATTCCGCTTGAACAGGCAATGGCTGGAATTCCTGGCCTGGATGAACTCAGATCGAATTCGGTAGAGCAACTGTCGTCGATACTGCTCATCTTCGATCGCGGAACGGATCTTCTTGAAGCCCGCCAACTGGTGAATGAACGACTGCTGGTCGTTGGTCCGACATTGCCGACTTGGGCAGCACCTCCGGTCATGATTCAGCCTCTCTCATCCACGAGCCGGGTCATGAAGATCGGTCTGACAACCACCGATCCGAAGCTCGATCTCATCGATATGTCGATGATGTCTTACTGGACGATCCGGACCCGCCTCCTACAAGTCGAGGGTGTCGCCAATGTCCCGATTTGGGGTGAGCGGCTCGAGATGCTCCAGGTTCAAGTGGATCCTGATCTGCTGCGTGAGAAGAACGTAACCCTTGACAGCGTTTCGCAGACGACGTCCGACGCACTGGAATCGGGATTGTTCCGGTATTCCGCCGGTCATATCATCGGGCGGGGCGGCTGGGTTGAAGACTCCGGCGAACGCTTGAGCATCAACTATATTGCCCCAATCGTCCGCGTCGAAGATCTTGCCAAGATGCCGGTTGAGACCACTACTGGCGAGACGCTCTTGCTTGGTGACGTGGCTGAGTTGGTCCGGGACCATCAACTGCTCAACGGTGATGCTGTAATCAACGATGGCCCAGGCTTGATGCTGATCGTAGAGAAACTCCCGTGGGCCAACACGCTGGAGGTGACCGAGGGCGTTGAAGCGGCATTGGCCGAGCTTGCGCCAGGCATGACGGGGGTAACTGTCGATGCCGAAATTTTCCGCCCGGCGACGTTCATCGAAGACTCCATCAGCAACCTGTCGACAGCCATCATTTCGGGCGCCATCCTGATGATCTTGATGCTGGCGTTGTTTCTCTATGAGTGGCGGACAGCCCTCATCAGTGTTGTAGCCATCCCCCTGTCACTGGTGGCCGCCGGACTCGTGCTCCACTTCATGGGTGCTTCGATCAACACGATGATCCTTGCGGGCATGGTCATCGCCCTCGGGGACATTGTCGATGACGCGATCATCGATATCGAGAATGTGGTGCGCCGCCTTAGACAACATCGCGCCAGCGGGAGTACGCGGTCTACCGCCAGGGTCATCCTCGAGGCATCCATAGAAGTGAGGAGCGCCATTGTCTACGCCACGCTCATCGAGATCGTGGCCGTCGTTCCAATCTTCATGCTGACCGGTCTATCAGGAGCCTTCTTCCGTCCGCTGGTCACCGCCTACGCCCTGGCTCTGCTCGCCTCGATGGTGGTTGCCTTGACCGTCACACCGGCTCTCAGCCTGGTGTTTTTCAGGAGTCCCGGGTCTTTGAATCATCGTGAGTCTCCGGTGGTGCCGGCGATGAAGCGGGCCTATCTGGGCTTACTCACGCGAATCGTCAAGCGGCCAAAAAGAGCGTATTCGCTTGTGACGGCGGCGACATTGGCGGGAATTATTGTTGTCCCGCTACTCGGGCAGTCGCTTCTTCCTGAGTTCAAGGAGCGCGATTTCTTGATGCACTGGCTCACCAAACCAGGCACCGGTCAGGTTGAGATGGTGCGAATCACCCAGGAGGTCAATGCCGAGTTGCTCACGATTCCTGGCGTACGCAACGCCGGTTCTCACATCGGCCAGGCCCTCCTTATGGATGAAGTCGTTGGCATCGACTTCGGGGAAAACTGGGTCAGTGTCGACCCGGCTGTTGACTATGACGAAACCTTGGCAGCCATCCAGACGACCGTCGATGGTTACCCGGGCCTTTATCGTGACGTCCAGACATATCTCAAAGAGCGGATCCGGGAGGTCCTGACCGGGAGCAGCGAGCCGATCACGATTCGTGTTTATGGGCCGGACCTGTTGGTGTTGCGCGACACTGCCGCAGACGTCAATGAGATTCTCGGCTCCGTACCGGGCGTCAAAGAGAACCACATTGAGTTTCAGCAGGATATTCCGCAGATCCGGGTGGAAGTAGACCTTGACGCGGCCCGGGTATATGGCATAAAGCCGGGTGATGTGCGACGAGCGGCCGCCCGCCTGATCGCCGGGGAAGAAGCAGGCGACATCTTCTATAACGGCAAAGCCTATGACGTCATGGTGTGGAGCACTCCGGAGACCCGGCAAAGTCTGACCGACGTTCAGAATCTCCTGCTTGACACGCCCAGTGGCGAGTATGTGACTCTCTCGGAGGTGGCTGATGTGGCGGTTGTTCCGGTGCCGAATAAGATCACGCACCATGACCTGTCCAGAACACTCGACGTAGGCGCCAACCTGGACGGGAGCCGGGACCTGGGGGCGGTAGTCGACGACCTTGAAGATGCGCTGGAAGCGTACGAGTTCCCGCAGGAATACCGGGCCGAGATGCTTGGCGAGTTCACCGAACGACAGGCGGCGACGGGGCGGATTACTGCGCTGTCGATCGTTGCGGTGATTGGGGTGTTCTTGTTACTTCAGGCGTCGTTTACCAACGGTCGACTGGCGATGTTGTCGTTCCTAACGCTTCCGATCGCTCTCGTGGGAGGCGTGCTGGCCGCCTATTTGACGGGTGGAATCATCTCGCTTGGATCGCTAATCGGATTCTTTACCGTGCTGGGGATTGTGGCAAGAAACGGCATCATGTTGATAAGTCACTACCAACATCTTGAACGTGAAGAAGGCGTGGAGTTCGGGCCGGAGCTGGTCCTGCAAGGTGCAAGTGAGCGGCTGGTTCCTATCATCATGACCGTATTGACCACCGGTCTGGCGCTGGTCCCGCTGATCCTCACCGGAGAGATCCCCGGCCAAGAGATCGAGTATCCGATGGCCATCGTGATCTTCGGCGGTCTAATTACGGCGACTCTCCTCAACTTGTTCGTAGTGCCGAGTTTGTACCTGCGATTCGCCAAAGCCCGGGGCGGCCGCCCCTCGGGAGGAACACCGGCGCCCTCGCCGGCCACTGCCTGACGACCCGGGAAGGACGTCGCTTGGGAGGAGTCGCTAGCGTGTCGGATATGGTTCGTGTGGCGGTTCTTGATGACTATCAACAGGTGGCGGCCGGCCTGGCCGACTGGGACTCGTTGGCCGCTGAGGTCGACTTCTATGCCGACCATATTTCAGATGCGGACCGGTTGGTGGAGAGGCTGGTCGGCTATGACGTTGTCGTGGCGATGCGGGAGCGTACGCCTTTTCCGGCCGATCTGTTGGCGCGCCTTCCGCAACTGCAGCTCCTCATCACATCTGGAATGAAGAACGCCGCGATCGACATCTCGGCCGCCAACGCAGGCGGCGTCACGGTCTGTGGGACCGCCTCGCCGGGGCATGCCACTGCCGAACTGGCCTTCGGACTGGTCCTGGCCCTGGCCAGGCGCCTTGTTACCGAGTCTGTTTCGGTTGCATCGGGTGGGTGGCAAGTGGGACTCGGTCGGGATGTTCGGGGTGCCACGCTCGGGCTTCTCGGGCTCGGGCGTCTTGGAGGTCAAATGGCAGGGTTCGGACAGGCGTTCGGTATGAACGTCATCGCCTGGAGCGAGAACCTCACCGCGGAGCGGGCCGAAGCGGTTGGGGCGCAGGCTGTCTCAAAAACCCAGCTACTGGGCGAAGCGGATTTTGCATCCATCCATCTGCGATTGTCCGACCGGACTATCGGTCTCATCGGTTCTGATGAACTGTCAGCGATGAAACCTGACGCCTACCTCGTGAACACGTCTCGTGGTCCGATTGTCGATGAGGTCGCGCTGTTGGGCGCCCTGCGAGCAGGTCAGATCGCCGGGGCGGCGATTGACGTGTTCGAACGTGAACCTCTGCCGGTCAACCATCCTTTCCGGTCCGAACCGCACTTGGTCCTGACGCCACACATCGGATACGTCACGCGCGAAACCTATGAGATCTTCTTCACGGAAGCGGTCGAGGACATCGCGGCCTGGCTGGCCGGCTCGCCGGTGCGAGTGCTGGCTCCCTGACACCTCTGCCGGCTACTTGGCGATGAGGCCAAGGCTGGCCAACGCCACAGACATCATGTGTTGCTCCTCGGCAAGGAACGCTCGGGTAGCTGATGCGTCCAGTGCAGTCGATTGCCATCCGTGTTGTCGCAGGGATGCCGTCCACCGGTCACCGGTCAGAGCATTGGCGATGGTGGAGTCCCAAAAGGCGATCTGGTCCGGGGTGAGTCCGGGAGCCGCCACGACACCGCGCCAGGTACCGATGACGGAGTCAATCCCTTCCTCGATCCAGGTCGGCACGTCCCCGAATGGGGCAGCAAGACGGGCTGAGGCCGAAACGGCGATCGCCCTCAGCTTTCCCGCCTCAAGTTCCGGGACGACGCTGGGAGCGGACACGGCGACTACCCCGGCATTTCCGTCCAGCATGTCGGCGACTGCGTGGCGGGCCGACTCGAAGACCCGGATGGGTGCCGTGGCCGGATTGCCGCCGCCTGCCATGGTCACCCGACCGAGGGCGATGTGGTTGACGTTGCCGCGCTCGGTCGCCAGGGCGGTCGTCGGAGGTTTCTGTGAAACGAGGGCTGCGCAAAGTGCGGCAGCCGATGTGATGGGCGATTCGGCCGGAACTGCGAAGAGGATGTATTCGGTATAGAGACTCCCGATCGCCGCGAGGTCCCGGTGGTCGATATCAGCGATGCCGAGCAGCTTGTTGGTAATGAGGGTTGGCGAGCTAATCGACAACAGATGGGCGTCGCCCCGTCGAGCGACAAGGCTGTCCCAGGCGTTTCCTCCTCCCCGTCCGGAGATGTTCGACACGTTGGCGC
Organism: Acidimicrobiia bacterium; assembly: GCA_016650365.1. NCBI lineage: Bacteria > Bacillati > Actinomycetota > Acidimicrobiia > Acidimicrobiia bacterium. The sequence continues at coordinate 19,298 of JAENVV010000161.1, read as the reverse complement.
CAAACGGAAGCAGAAGTTCGAGAGCCTCGGCCAGTGCTCGAGCGGCTCGATCCTGTCCACCGCCGGGCGGCGTGCCTGCCACGATCTCGACCGGTGCGGATGGTTGCCAGACTTCTGCCATGACTCGACGATAGGCCATCCGCTCCAGTTTGGGTCGCGTAGATTGGCGTTCTCACGATCCGGGACCCCAGAATGACACAAAGCACGATCCAATCTGTCGAAGCGACACCCATCGCCATACCCCTGACGAAACCGATCGCCAGTTCGCTCGGTGTGTATTCCCATGCAACTGGAGTGGCCGTCACGGTTAGAACCGTAGATGGCCCGGATGGATTCGGGTTCAATCTCGGTTTGGGCGGATCCCCCAGCCGGGCATTGGCTGCCTACATAGAAGATGAACTGGCGCCGCTGGCCATAGGACAAGATGCGTTGGCCGTCGAGGCCCTCTGGGCACGTATGTGGAGCCCGAATAAACCACGCGTTCGGGCCGGCCTCGGAGCCTGGGCATTGTCCGCCATCGATGTGGCAGTCTGGGACATCGTCGGCAAGACAGCTGGCCTTCCGGTTCACACCTTGCTGGGCGGAGCCAGTACAGAGGTGCCGGTCTATGGCAGTGGCGGGTGGTTGTCGCTGACCGACCATGAGCTTGTCTCTGAAGCTCAGGCGTTTGCCAGTCGGGGAATCAACCAATACAAGTACAAAATTGGAACGTCCCGTGATGAGGAACGAACCGCCCTCCTGCGGAGGGAGCTTGGCGACGACTTCACCCTCTATGCAGATGCCAACCAACGGTTCCGGGTCCACGAAGCAATTGAAGCGGCCTATATGCTGGATGGCTATGGGGTGGCCTGGCTGGAGGAGCCAGTACTCGCCGACGCGACGTCGGATTTGAAGGCGGTTGCCGAAGCGAGCCCGGTCCCGATCGCGACCGGTGAAAATGTTTCATTCCGGTGGGGTTTTCGAGAAATCTGCGAGCAGCAGGGAGCCGCCTATCTGCAGCCGGACGTGGTTCGCTGCGGCGGGTTTACGGAGTTCCGCAAGATTGCCGACCTGGCAGATGCTCACAACCTGGCAGTGACCAGTCATCTGTGGCATGAATTGTCGGTGTCGGCGGTGGGAGCCTCGCCGGCCGGAGTACTGGTTGAATTTGCGGAACTCATCCCGGCTGATGTCTTTACCCGCGACTTCTCGCCGGTTGGCGGCGCGATCCGGGTGATCGACGTGCCCGGTCACGGGGTCGAAATTGCGGCCGAAACAATGGCCCGATACCGGGTGTAGCGGGGCGGATCCGGGAAAGATTCGTCGTCTAGCGCAATGATGGAGGACTTTTGGTCGCCTATCGCCCCTTGACCCGGCCCTTAGGGTTAGGTTTGGGTCACTAATCGAACGGACGGGGCAACAGGAAATGAAATTGGGTTGGATCGGGCTTGGAGACATGGGGCATGTGATTATTCCGCGCCTCATAGAGGCCGGGCATGACGTGACAGGATGGAATCGGACCAAGTCGAGGGCTGATGTGTTGATTGGTCTCGGCATGTCCTGGGCGGACACTCCTCGACAGGTGGCGGCCGCCTCAGAGTTTGTGTTCTCGATGGTGACTGACGCCAAAGCCGTTTCGGCTGTTGCGCTCGGGGACGACGGGATCATCTCAGGGTTACCGCTCGGCGGGGTCTACCTCGACATGAGTACGATTGATCCACAAGTCAGCCGGGAGACTGCGGCCCTGTTTGCCGAGCGGGGCCTGACCATGCTCGACGCCCCCGTCTCGGGTAGTCCGATAACGATTGCGGCAGGCTCGGCATCGACGATGGTTGGTGGTGATCGAGCCGCCTACGAGCGGGTCGAGCCAGTCCTGCATGACATCGGGTCCAAGGTCAGCTACATCGGGCCCTCGGGGACGGCTGTGCAGATGAAGGTAGCCATCAACCTCACACTCATCGTGGAGATGGTGGTGTTTTGCGAATCCGTTGCCCTGGCTGAGAAGGGCGGTGTTGACCGGGCGGTGGCGGTCGATGCCATGCTCAAGAGCGTGGTCGCCTCGCCAGTGATGGGATATCGGGGACCGTTCATTCTCAATATGCCCGACAAGCCGCTCGCCGACGTCACGTTGCAGCAAAAAGACATGGTGTTGGCTTTGGAAGTCGCCCGACGCCAGGGTTCAGCGGCTCCACTCGGGGCGGTTGCGAACGAACTCCTCAATGCCTGCCGCGGCCTCGGGATCGATCACCGGGATTTCGTAACGGTATTCGATGTCTATCACATGCTTTCGGGGGGACGATGACTGAACGGTTTCACACCAACCTGGCTGACGTGCCGCTGGTGGGCGGCCTGCGTGAGGACGAGGGCTGGATCGACATGCAGGTTCAGTTCCTGATCGACAAGGCCAAGGCGGGAACCGACGACTTCCTTCTCGGATGGACGGTTCTTCCACCGGGCGCTCGCCACGACCGACATCTGCATCGCAACGCCGACGAGTTTTTCATCGTGCTTGCCGGGGGAGGGCGGATCTATACCGATGATGGAACTGCCCCGGCCGGCAAAGGCGATGTGATCTGGACACCCCGCGGGCGCTATCACGGCTTCGACAACACCGGAACCGAGGACGTCGTTCTCGTGTGGGGTTGGAGCGGTTGCGGTTCGCTTGAAGATTCAGGGTACGAAGCTGACGAGGCGGCCCTGTCGTGAACCCGTGGGAAGATCCCCGGGTTTCGGCCGGGCTCGAACGGCAGATTCCCAAACGCCGCGCGATGCTCGCCAATGGAGCCAGGAGTGTTGGTTGGAAGGTCGGCTTCGGTGCCCCGGCCTCGTTGGAGCTCATGGCAATAACCGCCCCGTTGCTCGGCTTCCTGACGGATGCCACCGTGTACGGATCGGGGGATTCGGTCGACAGCGACGGGTATCAACGGGGGGTAGTCGAGTTCGAAGTAGCCGTGTACCTGGCTCACGACCTCGGGCCAGGTGCTTCGGATCAGGAGGCGGCGGCGGCCATTGCCGCTGTCGGACCGTCCATTGAGGTTGCCAATATCAACTTGCCGGTCGGCCCCGACGAGGTCGAAGGCATTGTTGCCGGCAACATCTTTCACACCGCGGTCGTATTCGGTCAACCTGATATGTCACGCGCCGGGCTCGACATCACGGGGATGAATGCCCGGGTTCTGGTGGACGGAGAACTGGTGGCCGCTACCGACGAACTCGAAGCGATCACCGGCCGCTACCCGACGGTGGTCCGCACGGTTGCCGATACGCTGGCGGCCAATGGTCTTCTGCTCAGGGCCGGGGACGTGATCATTACCGGCTCGGTCATTCCGCCGGTCCCAGCTGTGGCGGGAACCGAATACACCTTCGCTCTCGACCCGCTCGATCCGATTTCGGTGCGGATCGGCTAGTTCAGGCGCTTCCGCCCGTTTCCCCAGCCTTGCTCCAAATTCCTGCCGATGCCTGGAAGATTCTGAGACGCTGCCCGAGTAGGGGCGTCTTCGAAATCTGTTCCACCATTGGAGTTGATGGGCCAGAGCTACTGTTCATGGTCGGCAGTTAATCGTTTTCCTCTTCGACGTGTTCGACAAGCTTCCCGTCTTTCCATTCGATGACAATTATCGACGTATGAGAGCTGCTTTCGAATTTGACGACGACCTGCTGTGGGTCACTTCGCTCTTCTTCCTTGGCGGAGAATCCTGGCTTTGGAACCGCCCCGAGGAGCGTCACCCGGTCCTTGCTGCCTTCGACAGTGACAGTTCCACCGACCACCGTGTAGGTCTTGACCACTGTCGTCGAACTCGGCGTTGTCGTAGTCGTTGTCGAACTCGTGGGGGGCGGCGGATTCGTGGTTGCCGGCTGGCTGGCCGTCGCCACCCTGACGGTGGTGGTGGTCGAGACCGGCGGCTCTGTCTCGGTCGCTTCCGTTGATGACGTGGTCGGGTTGAAAGTCTCAAGATCGGGGTCTGTGACGGTCGTGCTTGACGTAACGGGATCAAAGGTCGCCTGGATATCTCTCTCCGGCGCCGGTTCGTCGCCCTGAACGCGAAAGGCCAGCGACGCCGAATCCGTAACGTTGGCGCGCACGCTTCCGACGGCTGCCGAGGTGACGCCGATGGCCGTGAGGGTGACGAGCATCCAGCCGATTAAGATTCCGATCCGTGATCGCATTCCCACATCATGGCAAGTTCTCACGGTAACTTGGTTAACGGATTGATAACCACCGAACAAGTGTCCGCTTCGACGTCGCTTGCGAACGCGTTCATGGGTACCGTGTGGTCGGAATGCCACAAATACTGATTGTTGAAGACGACCAACGGATCCGCGAATCGTTGGCGATGAGGTTGGCGGACCGCGGCTACTCGGTCGAATCCTGCCAGGCTGCCATGCCCGGCGTGGAACGAGCCGTGTCGGGTGAGTTCGATGCCGTCGTCCTGGACCTCGGCCTACCCGATCTCGACGGCGAGCAAGCTCTCCGCATGATAAGAGCAGTGAGTGCGGTTCCGGTGATTATTGCTACCGCTCGAGATGAAGAGGCGGCCATCGTGCGTCTGCTTGATGCCGGCGCAGACGACTACGTCACGAAGCCGTTTTCTGCCGACCATCTGGCTGCCCGGTTGCGGGCCGTCCTGCGTCGCTCGGGGCCGGACGAAGAGAACCGACAGCTGACGGTAGGAGACCTAACGATCGATCTTGACTCACGCGAGGTAACCCTGGCCGGGGAGAAGCTCGACCTGAAGACCAAAGAGTTCGATCTGCTCGCCTACCTCGCAGAACGTCCCGGCCGGGTCATTCGTAAACGGGAGTTGCTGGCGGCCGTTTGGCGCCAACCATACGGGGGACCGGACAAGACAATCGATGTTCACCTCTCATGGATCCGAAAGAAGCTCGGTGAATCGGCCGCCGCCCCCCGGTTCATTCACACCGAACGTGGTGTAGGGGTCCGCCTGGTGGATCCGGCAGAATGAGGCGCCGGCTAGTTCTGCTGGCCGTCGCCATTTCGTTGATGGTGGCTCTGTCGTTTGTCATTCCTCTTGCCTTTCTGGTCCGCGACCTCGCCCAGGACCGGGCCCTGGCCGCCGGTGAACGTCAGGCCCAGGACATCGCCCGGGTTATCGCCACTCTGACGCCCGATCGGGGGGTGGTTGAAGCTTCCAAAGCGATTGCCCCGACAAGTGGCGGCAAACTTTCCACCTCTCTGATTCTTCCCGACGGGTCAGTGGTGGGTGGCGAACTACTGCCGGGGGAGAGTCCGACCCTGGCGATAACCGGTACCGCGTTTCGTACCGCGGTCGGTGGAGATCAGATCATCTATACCCCGGTCATTCAGGAGGATGGCGAAACGGTTGTTGTTCGAGTCGTGGTGAGCGAAGCCGCCCTGAGCGAAGGCGTCATGCAATCCTGGGAGGTTCTAGCGGGTGTGGCCGTAACGCTCGTGGCACTCGGTGTCGTGGCGGCCGCAATCCTCGGTCGGTCGATTATCGGTCCGGTTCAGGCTCTCGCCGACTCGGCGGCTCTACTCGGTGAAGGCGACCTATCGGTCAGAATCGAACCAGCCGGACCCCACGAGATTCAGGAAGCGGCCATCGAATTCAATCGCCTGGCCGAACGGATTAGTCGGTTGGTCCAGCGAGAGCGTGATGCTGCTGCGGATCTATCTCATCGTCTTCGAACGCCAATCACGGCTCTGCGTCTCGACATGGACGGAGTGGAGGACTCCCCGGCCATGACGAGAGTATGGGAGGACCTGGACATCCTCGAACGGACCGTAGATTTCCTGATCCGCCACTCACTCCATCCGGTGAGTCCCGACTCGGTGAGTGACTTCGCAGCGGTGCTGACCGAGAGAGTGGCTTTCTGGGCGCCCCTCGCCCGAGAACAGGGGCGGGAGGTGACGGTCTCCATAGGCGCAGACGAGGCGATGGTTCGATCGGTCGAACACGATCTCGAGGCGATGATTGATGTGCTGTTCGACAATGTGTTTGCCCACTCGTTTGGTGGATCCCCTTTGGCCGTTACGCTCAGAAGAGATCGGCAGAACAGTTACCTCACCTTCGAGGATGGTGGGCCGGGATTCGGGCCAACCGCGGTTCTCGGCAGAGGGTCGTCGGGGTCATCGTCAACCGGACTCGGCCTCGATATCGTCCGCTCAACCGCTGAAGGGGCTGGGGGATCGGTTTCGATTGGATCCAGCCAGTCGCTTGGCGGTGCCCGGATCGAAGTTCGCCTTCCTCTGGTCGCTTAGATCCCGGGTTCTGTTGCTGCAGGTGTCTAGGTCTCAGATGTTTCGGCCCGAATTCGTTCGGCCCGAATCCGTTCCGTAACGGACTGTTCGGGTCTCGCGGCTTTGACTTCGGCCGTCGCAGCAGGGGTGGGCCGGGGTCGCGGGGCGCGTTCTGGAGTGCTGGCCTGTGCGAAACGGACGATGAGAAGCATGATTACCATCGCCCCGGTGGCGATATACAGTCCGAAGACGAACGGATTGGAGCTGTCGGTTCCTGCCATGATGCCATGCAACATGGCGACGACGAAGGTTCCGAAGGCACCGAAATGTATCGCCCGCCATACCGTCTGGCCGATGAGCTTCTTCATGTAGAAGCTGACGGTGATGATTGCCAGCGAGTAGAACCCGATAACTCCGAACGCGACGGCGTTTGGCCGCCACGTGGCCGCTCCGGGGACAAACAGGTCGCGAAGGGCAAACTTGATGTACTCGTCATTTTTGAGTGCCCACATGTGAACGCCGGTAGCCAGCAGGGCACCGATCGAGAGAGACTCATGGAAGAACGTGACTTGTTTGGCACGCATCGGTCCCATGACCTTCGTTGAGACCATGAGTCCCCAGATCGTCGCGGCCGAGAGGAGGGCATAGGCCACCAGCCCCGAGCCGCGGATTGCCATCCATTCGAAATTCATGCTGCCTGCTTTATTTGTGAGGTTGCGTACACCGATCCGTCGTTCCATACGACGAGCGCTCCCGATAGCCAGGAGCAGCGATCCGCCCAGGCCAATCCCTCGGCACCAAGCAGAAGGACGGCTTTAGCCCCGGCTTCCGCCCGGGCGGCGGTTTCAGCCAGGACAGTAGCGCTGAGGATTGGTGAGTCGGCCGGTGATGCGGTACGCGGGTCGATGAGATGATGCGCTTCGCCCTTGCCGACTTTCCAGCGCCGCCGGGTTGTGGAACTGGTGGCCAGCGCTCCGACGCCCAGCTGGACTTCGGTAATGATGTTCCCCCACGGGTCGGCGATGGGAACAATGGCTTGCGGGTGGGACGATCGGACGTCTCCGCCCGCCGAAACGATCGCCGCCATGCCGCGTTCGACAGCGATGTCACAAGACCAACCCTTGGCGATCCCACCAAGATCGAACAGGATTGGCTCAGGTCGGTTGAGGCGATCCCCGGTAATGGACCAAGCCGGGACCTGCTGCCTGGCTGGTGCTTGTTTCAGATCGGCAACCTCGATAAACGTCCGGTCGTAGCCCCAGGCTTTGACGGCTGAACCGATCCCAACGTCGACGAGACCGTCGGTGCGGCGCCTGGCATCCTGAGCCTCTCGCATCACGGCACCGAGAACCGGCGACAGCTGCACGCGCTCTTCCTGTTGATCATTGACCTGGCTGAGTTCACTGTCTGGCCTGAACCTGCTGCATATTTGTTCGGCAGATTCGAACCAATGCCGGGTCGAATCGATGTCACCGTCGTTCTGAGCCACCACGGTGACATCGGTTCCCATCGCCCGGAACTGGACCTGGATCACGACCCAGCAGACGGGGGAACGGTGGTTGGTGGTGCCGGCGCAGGAGCAGGTGCTGGTGCCGGCGCTGCGGCTGGTGGCGGTGGGGGAGGAGGCGCAGTGGGAGGCTGTGTGCTTACGCCGCCACCTCCCCCACCGGTGCCACCCGAGGTGCCACCTGAACTGGTTTTGGATCCACCCGAGCTAACACTGCCTGAGCTGGCGGTGCCGGCCGATGAACTGGCAACAACGACGGTCCGGGTAATGACCTCCGGCGGCGGAGGCGCCACTGGCGAATACCGGAGGATGGTGAGTCCCTTGTCCGGCATGGCCGGGACCGCAGTGGTCTCGCTCGTCGGTACGGTACTCGGAGTGGTCGTCGGATCCGGAGCCTCGGCGTTCGACGTATCGGGGGCCAGGGATTGAAAAGCGAGCACACTGGTTGCCCAAGCGAGCGCCGCGGTCGTCCAGGCCAAAATATGGGCCCATCGAGATGGGAAGAGGCATTTGAGGAACATCGTCATGGGGTCACCGGTTCGGCGATGACCAGGACGGCGTCTCGGTCGATGAGGAGTCGCGCAACGGCGTCAGGTAGCGTATTGTCGAGTTCGTCGACGCCAAGATCCTGCGCTGAGCCCCGAAGTTCGAGTACTTTCGAAACCGAACCAGTCAGGTCCCCCACAGGGGTTGTCTCAGGCGGAGCCACGGCGACGACCTCGACGATCGTTGTGGTTGGAGCCTCGGCGGTGACCTGTTCGAGCGATCCATCCATAGCCGGATCGGGTTCTGCGGCCAACAGACTCATAACCGGGAATGCTCCCAGTCCGGCCACGATCAGGGCGACGACAATCAGCAAGACGTGTCGCATTGGCTAGCCCTGCCTTTCGCTGATCGCTTCTTTGGCGTTCTTCTCAGCCTCTTGCGCCTTCTCAAGCGCTCCCCAATAGTCGCCTTGGGCAGCTTTCGAATCCGCCTCGGCCAGTTGCCGTCGGGCTTCCTCAATCTTGTCGCCCTCACCGTTGGCAGCAACCGCCGCATCGATGGCCGTCACGGCATCGGCGCGGGCGGCGAGAAACTGGGTCGAGATGGCCGGCGGTTGTCCGGCGACCGTGGTCGTTGTGGTGTCAGCTGCTGCGACGACTGTGGATGTGGTTGTATCCGCCGCAGTAGTAGTGGTGGTATCGGTGGGAGGTTCGTCTGTGGCAGCAACTGCCACAACAGGCGCAGCGGACGTTACCGGAGCAGGCCCGTTGACATAGACGGTTCGGGAGATTGGGGGCGGAGCCGGCGGTCCGTCGAGCGGCATTCCTTCCTGGGCGCAGATCTCGCGGAGTGCATCAAGAGCTGCGTCTTCAACCGGGGTGATGGTGCCGGCGGTCTCCTTCTCGATGAGGGCTGCAGCATCTGGCACGCAGGCTGTCCAGATGTCAAGGTCCGAGAGGAATGGTTGCGGGGGCACAACTTCCGCCTGAGCCACCACGGCCGGAAGAGTTGAGTCGACTACCGCGGCGATCGGTTCTTCCGGTGGCGCATTCCCGATGAGGAACACCGAAGCGATGGCAGCAGCCGGAATGAGCACAACGCCGGCGATGAAAGACGCTCCAAACGTGCCTTTGGCCATTGTCTAGACCTCCAGATAGATGCACTCGGCCGGACACATCTCGGCAGCGTCGATGACGTCCTCGACGAGATGTTCGGGGACACGGGCGATTCCGGCGTCGCCTTCGGGACCATGGCCCTCACCGACGAGACCGTCAAAGATTGTGGTACTCCCGAAGAAGGCCGCGTCTTCTTTGACAGCCCATAAACCGTCGGAGCGACCCACAAATACCTCAGGGGCGATCTGTTCGCAGGTCCCTGCCCCTGTGCAGAGAACCGGATCGATCCAAACCTTCATGTCCAATTACCTTCCCTTTGTCTCATGACACAATGCCGACGCTTGCGATAAGTGGGGGATAACCGATTGGCAAGCCTCTGGCGATCTTTTTAACCCTTCTCGCTGAGTGTGTGTCGGCCGGTCCGCGGAAATCTACACGCGGACCAGCGGTTTGTTCAGTAGCTTCAGAGTAAGCTGAAATGTATGAATATCACCGATGCGCAATCCGACTATGTGGAGCGGGTCGGTCGGTTCTGGGAGTCTCTCTCGATGGGGCGAACTGCCGGGCGCATCCTGGGCTGGCTGATGATCTGTGATCCGCCACACCAGTCGGCAGCGGGACTCCGCACGAACCTCGGTGCGAGCGCCGGATCCATCTCGACCCAAGTCCGGCTTCTGGAACAGCTCGGGCTGGTTGAGCGCGTGACGTTCTCCGGCAGTCGGGCGAGCTTCTATCAGCTCCCCGACCATGTTTGGTCCCGGTCGATGGATACTGAACTTGTCCGAATCGTCCAGATGCGGGCGTTGGCCGAGGCCGGCTCGGCTGTGATTCCCAATATTCGACCGGAACGGGTTACCGAATTGGAAGAAGTCGCCAAGTTTTTTGCTGCCGAGTGGCCAGGTCTGCTCGAACGTTTACACCAGAGAGTAGAGGTAAGACCATGAGCAACGGACCCGCCATCGTCACCCGGGGGCTGACCAAACACTACGGAGAGGTCAGGGCGCTTGAGGACTTGAATCTGGAGATCGCCCAGGGTGAAATATTCGGCTTTCTCGGCCCGAACGGAGCCGGCAAGACGACAACCATGCGGACCATCCTGGACCTCATCCGTCCCACGTCAGGGACGGCGACCATCATGGGTCTCGACTCACACGAAGATGCGGTTGAGATCCGTCAACACATCGGATACGTTCCCGGGGACCTCGCCATGTATCCAAAGCTGACCGGTCGGGAGTTGCTCACCTATTTCGCGAACCTGCGCGGTGGCGTCAGCTGGTCGGTGGTCGACGAATTTGCGGGTCGATTGGACTCCGATCTTTCGAGAAAGATCGGCAACCTGTCGTCGGGTAATCGGCAGAAGGTTGGTTTGATACAAGCGTTCATGAACAAGCCGGACATTCTCATTCTTGATGAGCCGAGCAGCGGCCTTGATCCGCTGGTCCAGCAAGAATTTCAGGCCATGCTGCGGGAAGTAGCCGGAGAAGGTCGAACCGTGTTCTTGTCGAGCCATACGCTCAGCGAGGTTGAGCGGGTCGCAGACCGGGTGGCCATCATCAGGGAAGGTCGTCTGGCAGTGGTTGACACCATGGAGTCGCTCAAGGAAAAGGCGATCCGCAAAGTAACCCTGCATTTCGCTGATCCGATTTCGGAGTCCGTATTTGCGGGGGTTGCTGGAGTCAAGAGCGTGTCCGTCAAAGGCACGGCAGCCACCGTGTCGTTTGAAGGAGCGATGTCCTCGCTGCTGAGGGCTGCGACGGATCACGACGTCATCAATCTCACAAGTTCAGAGGCCGATCTCGAAGAAATCTTCCTTGCCTACTACCGGGGTCCGGGTACGTCAGAGGTGGTTGGCTGATGCTCGCCACCATCTACTCCAAGACTGTTAGAGAACGAACCTTTGGGTTGTTGATAGGCGTGATGTCGGTATCGGCGATGGTCGCCCTTGCCGTGTGGGTCTACTCCGACCTCGACCAGGTGATAGCTGAGTTTGCCGCCAGCTTTCCCGAGGCGTACTTGTCGGCGATGGGAATTTCGGTCGATGGGACCGGCACGTCGATCGTACTTGGAGAGATGCTCAACCTCATCGCACCAATGGTGCTCGGTGGCCTGGCCATTTCGATCGGCACTTCGGCGATAGCGGGCGAAGAACGAGACAACACGATCGGACTCCTGCTGTCCAACCCCAAGAGTAGGACGACGGTACTTCTTGCCAAGATGCGGGCGATGCTCGCGGTCGTCGCGGTGGGTTCCATGCTCATTTGGCTCGGCTCGGTGGCGAGCGTGGCGCTCGTCGGGTCCAATACGGTTGGCCTCTCGATTGGCGCGATGAGCGTCCACGTATTCGCCATTTCACTTTTTTTCGGGTCCCTGGCTCTGTTCATCGGGGCGTGGACCGGTAACGCCGGAGCGGCGTCGGGTGCCTCGGCGGGCTTGCTCATTTTTTCGTTTCTGGCTGCCGGGTTCCTCCCATTGTTACAGGGTTGGGAGAACGTGGCCAAGGTCTTTCCGTGGTACTACTTCAATTCGAGTCAGCCCCTCCAGAATGGCTTGAAGCCAGGTCACCTGGCTGTCCTGGTAGGGGTCAGCGCTCTCCTGATCGGCGGAGCTGTCGTCGGCATTAATCGGCGGGATCTTCGGTCGGGTGGGGTGGACGGCAATTTGCTTGAACGCCTCCTGCAGAACCATCCCAGGGTGGCCGCGTACGCCGAAAAGATCACAGGCAAGGCTCAGGTGGCCAACATCGCCATCAAGACTCTGTCCGATCATCAGGGAGGAGGGACGATCGCAGCGGCGGCGATCTTCTACACAGCCCTCATCATGGGCCCGTTTTTCAATGCCCTCAAGGGCGTGCTCTCCGACCTTATGTCGGTCATGCCGGAGGGCCTGTTGGCGATCGTCGGGTCGGTCGATATGTCCACTCCGGCCGGGTGGTTTCACGGAGAGCTCTTTTCCATGGTCGTACCTGGAGCCATCGGTGCCATCACCATCATGATGGGGGCCAGGGCGTTGGCTGGGGAAGAGAGAACCCAAACCATGGATCTACTTTTGGTGAACCCCATCAAGCGTTCCCGGGTCGTCGCCGAGAAGTCCGTTGCCATTTTGGGCATGGCGTTCTTGCTCGGATTTGCAACCTTTGCCGGCACGGCTGCCGGGAGTTTGCTGGGAGGGCTCGACATTTCGATGCTCAATATCGCCGGCGCGTCTAGCCAGGCCTTCGCGTTCGGGTTTTTCCTGGGCGCGATGGCGCTCCTTGGGGGGGCAATGACCGGGAACGCCAAAGCGGCCGCGTATGTCGGTATCGGCGTTGGTCTGGTGGGTTTTGTGATTGCGAGCTATTTCCCCGTGAGTGCCAATCTCGCCGAATGGGCCCGGGTGTCGCCATTCTATTACTACGCACAGAATCAACCGCTCAGCAACGGGATCAGCTGGACGAACTTGGGCGTGCTGCTCGGGGCAGGCGTCCTGGCGGTCGCCGCCTCTGTGCTCTTCTTCGAACGGCGAGATATTCGAAACTGACCGGCTACTTCTCCGGCAGGGGTTCGAGCTTCCATCTGCCGTAGGCGATGAATCCGAGTAAACCCGCCAGGACGGTGTTCTGGATGATGTTTTGGGTCTCTCCTCGTCCGGCGTGCCAAATGATGGCGCCGACCATCAGCAAGACGAGGCCGTCTGCGGCCAGACTGGTCAATATTGGTTTGATCTTTGTGAGCGCTGGAAGCAGCAAGCCGATCCCCCCGAGGATTTCCGCGACTCCCGTGACGAGGTGAAGGCCGTCACTCAGTTCGTACATCCAGCCCATGGCGGCCGGAAGCCCTTCTGGGACGACGAAATGGAGAACTCCGGTGAAGGTGAAAAAGATTCCCAGAAACCATTGGAGCGCCCAGAGAACCTTCGATCGTGTCGTCATGGTGAACCTTTCGATGCGAGAGCCTCGCCTCGGACCCTTCGCGATGAGTTTATGCGATGGGGTCCGGCGATGATTGGCCCGACCCGATTGCTGTGGGCTCGACCAGTCGGGGAGTTTCTTAGCGGCTCGCTTGTGTCCGTATCCGGTTCGCGAAAGGGTCCGCCGGAGGTGGGGCACTCAGCAGTGCGCAGGTCTTGCCAGGTCGCGGAGCAGGCGCATTGGAGTGGTCGTTGTCGGGAACCCTCGAGCGCAGTGGAGTCGTCCTGGCCGGACCCGGAGCCGCCGGCAAGGTTGGGGCGTTCACCGATTTGACGAACGTTGTAAGTTCCTGGTCATCCCATTCGGGGAGGGGCGCCGGGTCGGATCCGACGGCGTGGGGCATGTCGATGATAAAGACAGTCTCGTCGAGTCTCTGCTCATGCGTCACCCGGCAATCCATGCCGACCGCCAGCGCTTGAGCTACAGAAAGACCTACGCCAACGCTTCCTTTGGTCAGCGGAGCATCGCCATCATGGACGAATCGTTCGAACAGGCGAGCAGACAACCCCTCGGACACGCCGGGTCCGTTGTCGATGATTTCAAGTCGGTATCGGTCGCCCTCCACTTTGCCGAGGAGCGTGATCGTGGTACCCCCATGCTTCTCGGCATTCGAGATCAGGTTCCGAAGAATGTGGCGTACCCGGAGTCGGTCGACAAAAACAGTTTCATCATCGACCTTCTTGATAAATGTCTTGTCGCTCCACCTGAACGGCACCAGTGCCTCTTCGATTTCTCGCACGATGCTGACCGTCTCGGGCTGGAAATACAATCCATCATTGGCCGCTTTGGCAGCCACCAGTAGGTCCTCGACCATTCGGCTCAGATCGGCAGCGTCTCGGATGATGTAGCCGTTCATTTCGGCTGTCATCTTGGGATCGTCGTATCCCATATCCTCGAGCGCCAGGGCAAAGCCATAGAGACCGGTCAAGGGAGTGCGGAGCTCGTGGCTCAGGTTGGCGATCATCTCATCCTTGGCCTGGCCGAGTTCGCGGATTCGCAGCAGGTCCTGCTCGAGGATGTCTTGTTTTCGGCGCCGGTTGACAAAGGTTCTGAAGGTCGCCAATGCCAGGAGCGGCGCCAAAAGACCGACTCCGAAACTGGTCACGAGTCCCCAGTTCCCCGCTACCCCGGTCTCGACTTCGATCACCGTGGCTGCTGCTTGGGATGCCGCGTTCGCTCTGGAGCGCACCGCTTCGGCGGCATCATCAACCGAGGCGTCAAGCTGCCGGCGGGAGGCCGTCGTGTCGCCGGACTCAAGTAGACCGATGAACGTTGAGAGTTCGGCTGCCAAGCGACCTTGGAAAAGCGGATTGGGCGAGATGGCGATGGCCCGTTCCGCCTGGGCAACGGCATTGATGGCGTCGGTTCGCTCCTGCTCGCCCGTCAATCCGGCGTTGTACGCCGCCACGGTAATGAGAGCTCCCTGGGCTCGACTGTCCATACTTTCGATCAAGCGCAGGGCGTGGCCGGCTTGCGCCTGCTCGGTAGCGGCCAGCGCTACGCGCTCAACCTGTTGGGTTTGTGCGAATACAACGCCGAGCGTACCGGTCAGTACGGTGATGGCGATGGCCAAGCCGGCCATCACAATGGTCTTTGTGTCGAAGCGCCCCATGACCGTCATATCGGTATTCACCGGTCGTACCTTGAGCCTTTAACGGTTCAAGTTTGGACCCCTGGGGGCCGATACATCGGTATGAATTCGTTATGGGCGCACCGGGGGCTTGCCATCCTGTTACTGCTAATGCTGATCGCAGGTGGTCTGGCGTTGCCTGCTCTGGCTGACAACGACTCGGAGATGGAAGCGGTTATCAATCAGCTTGATGTGAACTCACATGAAAAGCTTGATTGGTTGGACAACAAGCTTGAAAACGCCCGTACCCAGGATGAAGCTCAGCAGTACTACAACTCGACGGTGGGGGCCATCGGCACCTATTCCGATCAGGCGGTAGTGGAGTTGTACGCCAATGCTGGTGACGATCCCGAGTTGGTGGTGATCGCCCAGAGCCTCGTCAGCGTGGTCAACGCCATGGCCGAGGAGCATGATCAGATAGCCCGTGAGATGTTCGATGCCTGGACTCCACCAACGACGGGGACGACCAAGGCCCCAGCGCCCACGACCACCACAACCGTTCCCATACCCCCGACCTCCACCTCGACCTCCACGACGATCGCTTCGACCTCCACGACCTCCACAACCACAATCAGGGCGACCCCGATGACGACCAGCCCTCTGCCGACCACACCGACCACCTCGATCGCTCGATCTGCCCCCGAATCAACCACGACATCGACTACGGCGCCGGTTCCGCCGTCAACAAAAACGACCACGACAGTTCCTCCACTGGCGGGCACCATCGGATCCGGTGGGTCAACGCCGGCCGACTTCTCGGCCACCTTTGATGACGCCCCGATGCTGGCTCCGAGCGCGTTGGGCGAGGTACCTCCCTACGTGGACCAGGTAGCAAGTCTGATGCAGATGGATGATTCGCCAGCGAGAGGCTTTCTGTTGAGATATGTGCCGGCAGATCTTCCTGCCGGTATGGCTCGGCCAGTTGTCGGTGTGGTGGCAATCATCGAGATGATCGTCGGTGCTTTTGTTGCAAGTTTCGAGCGCCTTGGTGGCCCGGCGACCGCCGCAAGCCTCTATGTGACGTATTCCGTTTGGCAGTATGTCCGGAAGAAGGCACCGGTGCCGGTCGATTTGTGAAACCAACCACCCGAGAATCCAACGGGCGCCGCGCAATAGACGCGTGTCTCCATTAGGTTGTGGCCCTGCGACCACGAGAGCGAGACGACAATGGAACTTGGGATCACGACGTTCGCCGAAACGATTCCTGTGGACGGTCCGCCGATTAGCCACGCGGTACGGCTCAGGCAAGTGGTTGAAGAAATCGAACTGGCTGATCAGGTCGGCCTCGATGTCTACGGGGTTGGTGAACACCACCGCCCTGACTTCGCGGCCTCGACCCCGACGGTGGTTTTGGCGGCGGCCGCCGGAAGAACCGAGCGGATCCGGCTCAGCTCCGCGGTGACGATCCTTTCGTCTGATGATCCCGTGCGAGTGTTCCAACAATTCGCCACGCTCGATGCCGTGTCGAGTGGCCGCGCCGAACTCCTCGCCGGGCGCGGCTCGTTCATCGAATCGTTCCCCCTGTTCGGATATTCGCTGGACGATTATGAGGAGTTGTTCGCCGAAAAGCTGGATCTTTTGCTCGCCATACGCGACAACGAACGGGTGACCTGGTCCGGGACGTTTCGTTCCCCACTCGTCGAGCAAGGCATCTATCCCCGCCCTGACCAAGACCCGCTGCCTGTATGGGTTGGCGTTGGGGGAAACCCACGGTCGATCGTGCGAGCCGGGGTGCGGGGACTGCCAGTTGCATTGGCCATCATCGGCGGCAGCCCGATTCGTTTCTCGGGCCTTGCCGACCTCCACCGCAAGTCACTCAAGGAAGCCGGTTTCGACCCGGTCAAGGTGCCCTTGGCGGTCCACGCCCATGGGTATGTTTCCGAGTCGGAGGATCAGGCTGTCGAGGAGTTCTATCCGGCGTATGCCAAGGCCATGACCGGACTCGGGGCCGAACGAGGTTGGGGTCCCATGACCCGTCCCCAGTACGACTCGATGCGGAGTCCGCAGGGTTCTCTGGTGCTCGGCGACCCTGCGCAAGTTGCTGAAACGATCCTGCGGTGGCGCGACATACTCGGCATCGAGCGTTTCATGTTGCACATCAGTGTCGGAACCTTGCCTCACAGGCAGGTCCTGCGATCGATTGAACTCCTTGGAACGGAGGTCGCCCCGCTGGTGCGCGCCGGGTGAGTTGGTCGGATCGGATGGCCGACGACCAAGCGCCTTGATCCGTCAGTCGACGAGTGTCACGGCCGGTTGAGCGCGCCTGACGACCTTCCTCTGGCCGCCGCGACCCTTCTGATGCCGAATGCTGAGCCTCTCCGCCGCCCGGACTGATAGGCTCGAATTCTTGCGACTGAGGGCCGTGCATGGACGACTGGGCGTTTCGGGTAGATCAGCTGACCAAGTCGTATGGCGACGACGCCCCGCTTGCCAATGACGGGATCACACTTCAGATTCGCCCTGGCGAAGTGTATGGGTTGCTCGGTCCGAACGGGGCAGGCAAGTCAACCCTGGTCAAACAAGTTATCGGGTTGCTGGAGCCAACCAAGGGCAGTATCACCATCGGACCGTACGACCTGGTAGCTGATCCTGATCACGCTCGTCAACTCTGCTCCTATTTGCCGCAAGCCCAGATGCCCATTGCCTCGTTCAAGGTTCGGGAAGCCATTGAGATCGCCGGGTCGATCCGGGGCGGTAGTGGAGCGGACGTCAAACGTCGAACCAACGAACTCATCGAGGCCCTTGACCTTGGGGAGTGGCGAGATACCCTCGGAGCCAAGTTATCGGGAGGCGTAAAACGGTTGGTAGGGTTCGCGATGACCTCGGTGTGGCCCGGGAAGTTGGTGATTCTTGACGAGCCGACGAACGATGTTGACCCCTTGCGTAGAAGGATGCTGTGGGCAGAAATCCGGCGGTTGGGAGAAGCGGGCACGGCGGTCCTCTTGGTCACCCATAACGTGCTGGAGGCAGAAAAGTCGGTAGACCGGCTTGCGATCATCAACGAGGGGCGGTTGATCGCCGAAGGCACGCCGTCGTCGCTCAAGGCTACCGACAGTGGTTCATTGCGGCTACAGGTGATGCTTGCGCCCGGAACGGAGACACCGGCCCTTCCGGAGTTCGTGCGATTCGAAGGACGGGTGGGTCACAACTTGGTGTCTGCGATTGCCGAGTCAGATGCATCGGCCGGGATTGCCTGGGCCCAGCGGTTGATGGCCGAAGGGTTGGCCGAGGAGTACGCCTTAGGAGCCACCACGCTTGAGGATGCTTATATCCGCCTGACCGGCCACGTGAGCGAGGAACAGTGACGGCGGTAGCCGATTCGGTCAGAGTTCCTGCTCGTCAGCGGGGCGTGGCTTTCTGGCTACGCGGGTTCGCGTCCATGCTCCGCTGGGAAATGACTCGACTGCGGCTACTCCTTCCGATCACTGCGCTGGTCCAGACCTTTACGGGGGCGGGTCTGGTGTTGGGAATCGGGCTCTTCTTTGAGGATATGGCACCCCGGATCGCTCTCTATCTTGCTTCGGGAGCCGTCGTCATCTCGCTGGTGACCGTCGGTCTCGTCATGGGACCACAATTGGTGGCTCAGCAACGGCAAGAGGGCTCCTACGACTTCATCGTATCGATGCCGGTTCCTCGAAGTGCATCCCTGGCCGCATGGTTGGTTCTCAACAGCGTCGTGGCCTTGCCGGGCCTAGTGGGAGCAGTGCTCGTCGCCATATGGCGGTACGACGCGACATTTCATGTGTCCATACTCATCGTGCCCGCGACGCTCCTGACCCTGGTTGCCGGGGTAATGATGGGCCATGCCTATGCCCATTCGGTGCCGGAGCCACTCATGGTTGGCTTGATCTCGCAAGTCCTCATCTTCGTGATTTTCGGTTTCTCGCCGATCAGCTACCCGGTCGAGAATCTCCCCGATTGGCTGGGGACG
Organism: Acidimicrobiia bacterium; assembly: GCA_016650365.1. Classification (NCBI taxonomy): domain Bacteria; kingdom Bacillati; phylum Actinomycetota; class Acidimicrobiia; species Acidimicrobiia bacterium. Next base: position 484 of record JAENVV010000161.1, on the reverse strand, counting down.
CTCCACCGTTATCTGCCCTTCATGCACATGGGGAACGTCGTGCGCGACGGACTAACTGATGGCCTCGTGTCCGATGTCGGGTTCTCGTACGGCGTACTTTCGGCCTGGACGTTGGCGGCGACCCTGGTCGCCGTCGTTGTGGCAAAGAGACGAGGATGACGGTCACAACGCGGACAGACCCATGGATTCGTAGGGGAGGCCCCGCCCACCTCTGGTACAGCTACCGGCAGATGCTCCGGTTCGAGCTGACGAACCTGCGCAACTACCTGGTCGTCGCATTGGTGCTGCAAACGCTGATGGGGGCGGGCATGGGCATCATGTACGGTTTCTATCTCGGCGACCTCTCGCCTCAAGCCGCTTCCTTCCTGGTAAGCGGGGTTCCGGCGTTGGCCTTGTTCCCGCTCGGCTTTGTTCTGGTCCCTGGCGTGATCTCCGGTCAGCGAATCGAGGATGTCTACGACTATGTCTGGTCACTACCAGTTCC
>JAENVV010000160.1 GCA_016650365.1 Acidimicrobiia bacterium | reverse complement strand
GCGCTGCCGAGGGGTTGGTAAGTGGCTATTGAAGGCTGAGTGGAGAGACGGACTGACGCGTTGGTCACTTCCCATGAAACGGTCATCGTTGGAGGCGGAATCGCCGGGCTCGCCTGCGCCCGCCGACTTCACGATCGACAAGGTCCTTTTCTTTTGATCTCTGAGTCCGTCGGAGGCCGAGTCCGCCGGTCGGCCGACGGCACGGCCAATCTTGGCGCCTATTACGTGCGGGCCGATTACACCCACGTCAACCAATTTGTCGATCGGGGCCGTCGCATCAGAAGGCGGGATATTCTGCGGGGAGTCGGCGCAGAATCGTTCAGTAGAAGTGACCTGCCGCTCTTCAAGCATGTACCAGAGACAGTCCGGTTTCTCCGACTCATGAGCGAGTTTCGGCGCCACTACGCCTCATTCCAGCGGGAGTGCGAATACACGTCACAGGAAGCCGTTATCGAAGCGAGTACCTATTTGCGAGAACTGTACCGCGAACCGGCCAATGAGTTCATTGCCCGACATCGGATCACAACCATTGCCAGGACCTATCTTGCCCCGGCAATACATGGAACAGGGTTTACCGACGTTGATGGGCTGAACGCCTTTACGCTCCTGGTCGCAGTTCTTCCGACCGTTATTCCGATGTTTGAGTACACATTCCGCCCCGAGGTTCTCATGGACGGTTTCGAACGGCATTTGTCGGTTGATTCGGTCACGAGCATTTCCCGGACGAATGACGGTTATTCGATCCAGACTCGAAGTGGTGCTATCTATGCGGCTCACAATGTGGTGCTCGCCACTCCCACGGGTGTTTCTGGGAAGTTGCTCGATCTCGGACCGGTGAAGCAACCGATTTCAGCCCATATGTTCCTTGTGAGAGGCACCTTGCTTCCACCGTGGGCAACAACAATCGTCACACTCTTCCCACCAGGGGAGACAACCTTCGGTATTGCCAGGCAGGTCGATGGTTCAACTGTGTTTTGTTCGGCGTCAGACAAGCCTGATTTCGCCAGGTACTTCAAGGCCTGGACCGTGGTCGAGCACGTCGCCTGGGATCCGGCGTTCCACCTGGTCGGCGATGCACTCCTCAAATGTGAACAAGGACCCCGTCTGTTCGTTGTCGGCGATCACAACGTTTGTACCTTGGAGGATGCCTATCTCACCGGACTGTATGCCGCCAACCGGATTCTTGACCGTTAAGCCGGTACCGGAATGTCTCGTGCCTAGGTGAGGAGTTCGGTTTCGTCTCGTTTCCGCCAATGTAGCTGGTCAGCTTTGCGTTGATATTTGCGCTGGTCGGGTTGGACCGGACGCACCAGTCTTCGACGGTATGAGTTCTTAGGTGCCGAGCTTGGCCGTTGGTCCTTCGGACCCGGTGGCACCGTCCTGGGTAGGAACCATCGCCACGAGGCGGGGGTAGGCGAGGGCTGCTGCCAGAATCGTGGCAACTCCACCCAGTCCCAGACCATATCGTGGTCCGATGTGTTCGCCGATCCACCCGATGATCGGCCCGCCGATCGGGGTTGAGCCAAGGAAGGCCATTGCCCAAAGTCCCATGACTCGCCCCCGCATGTTTGGCTCGGAGGCGAGTTGCAGAGTGGCGTTGCCCAATGCCAGAAATCCGATGCTGGTTGCGCCAAGTATCGCCATGGCCACCAAAGTGATGGTCAGAGTCGGCGAGAAAGATGTGAGAAGTTGGGTAACTCCGAAAAGGGCGGCCGTTCGGGAAAGTGCGACGGCCGGTCGTCCCCGGCGAGAAGCAGTTACGAGACCCCCAACGACGGCTCCGCCACCCATGCAGGCGGTCATCGTCGCGTAGGTTCCTGCGTCGCCGCCGAACGTGAATTTGGCAAGGAGCGGCAGAATCACCTGGAACTCGTAGGCGAACATGCCGATGACGGCCATCATGACGAGCGGCGTCAATACGGCTGGTGTCGACCGTACATAGTGGAGGCCTTCTCGAAGCTGTCCAGCCCGCCGGCCCTGTGGTTCTATTGTGTGCAGTTCAGTGGTGCGCATGATGAGCAGAGCGACGATGACTGCAAAATAGGTGCTGGCGTTGACCAGGAAACATGGACCGAGTCCGACGGTCACGATGAGAACGCCGGCTGCAGCCGGACCGAGCACCCTGGCCAGATTCACCAGGACCGAGTTCAGGCTTACCGCACTGGTGAGGTGATCGCGATCCACCATTTCAAGGACGAAGGTTTGCCGGGTCGGATTGTCGACGCTTGCTACGAGGCCCAGTAATCCCGCCAGGACATAGACCATCCAGAGTTCCACAAGATCGAAGACAACGAGTAGCCCGAGTGCAGTCGCGAGTACTGCCGCAGCGATCTGAGTGATGAAGAGCAGCCGACGCTTGTCAAAGCGATCTGCCACAACGCCACCCAGAGGGGCCAGAAGAAGCATTGGAAGGAACTGCACCGCTGTGACCAGTCCGACGGCCGTTCCGCTGCCCGTCAGTTCAAGAACCAGCCACGATTGGGCAATTCGTTGCATCCAGGTACCCGACACCGACAGTGTCTGGCCGATGAAGTACAAACGGAAGTTTCTAATGGTCAAAGCCGAGAACGCTCGGTTGACCCATGGAGGAGAGTTCATTCGTCGGCAGCGATCCGGTCGAGCAGTGCCATGGCTTGCACGAGAGTGCTGATTTCGGAGTCCTGCATGCTGGCTAGTCGGGTGGTCAGAAAAGCCGTGCGCAGTTGGCGGGCGGCGGCGAGGATGGTGGTGGCGGTTTCCGTTGGCCGCACCAAGGTCGAGCGAGCGTCGTTGGGATCGGGTTGGCGGTCGACGAGTCCGCGTTCTTCCAGCCTGCCGACAATGCCAGTGACGCTTGGTGCCGATATCTTCTCAATTGCGGCCAACTCGCCCATTCGGAGAGGTCCGTGCCGGTCCAACGTGAAAAGGATCGAACGTTGCGACGGCGTAAGGTCGCCGACCGATTCTTGCCTGAGACGCCGGGCAAGTCGCCCGATCGACAGTCGCAATGCGGCAGCGATTTCTGCGGGATCAATATGTGGATGCGTCTGTCGATTAGAGCTCACTTAGCCATGCTAATCAAACCCGCACTCGACCCCGACCTGACCTTCGGCAATGTCCAACAACTGCGCCAGCGTACGGGCACGTGCAGGCCTCGTCCCAAGCCGGTTGGTCGGGGACGGCAGGGGTAGCTCGAAATACTTCCCCACTCTGCTCGCGAAAGCGGTTGTGATCGTCTGGGTGGCAGCCAGATGGTTGCCTGGGATCCGGCGTTCCACTGGTAGGCGATGCGCTCCTCAAATGTGAACAAGGACCCGGCCTGTTCGTTGTCGGTGATCACAACGTTTGTACCTAGGGGGATGCCTATCTCACCACTACTGTATGCCGCCAACCGGATTCTTGACCAGTCTGCTGGTACCGGAATGTCGCACGTGCCATAAGCGACGGCTGTTGGCTATTTTGTTGCTGGAGTGTCGGCCCAGCGCCTCGCCTTGTATCCAGAATCTGCCTTGTGAGTGATCACTGAGAGTGGTATTATCGAACTCGGGTAGCGTCTGGGAGGACAGCCATGGGAGGCTGGACAACCTTCGTGCGTGATACGCGCGGAGTGGCAATGACCGAATTTGCGATCATCATGCCGATGTTGTTTGCGCTCGTCTTTGGCATCATCGAATTTGGTCACTTCGTTGCCTATTCAAATGCCGTTGAGACGGCCGCTCGTGAAGGCGCCCGGTACGGGTCGGCCGTTGGGATCGGGCCAAATGGGATTTCGCAGTACGTTGATTGCCTCGGAATCCGCGATGCCGCCCGGGCGAAGATCAACCTGGTCACGATCAACAATCCCGACGTGTCGGTTACGTATGACGAAGGTCCGGGAACAGGTTCCGAGCCATACAATTGCAACTTCGGGCCCTTCCCAGCGGTATCTGACGTCGCTAACGGTGGGCGGGTCGTCGTGGCAATCACCGTTCCCTACGATCCGCTCCTAAACAATATCCCGTTGGTCGGTCAATTCTTGAATGGTATTTCGGTGACCGCCGTCGACCGGCGTTCGATCTACCCGGGGAACGTATGAACGATCGGGGCGCTTCTGCGGTGGAAATGGCTCTACTCATGCCGATCATGTTGTTGATGGTGCTCGGGTTGGTCGACTTTGGAAGGGCAGTTCTTGGCCACATGGCGATTGAGGAGGCGGCCCAGGAGGGCGCCATGTTTGCCAGTTATCACGGCACGGACGCGGGGGACACTGCGAATGACATTGTCGAGGCTGTACGGCTCTCGACCAGCTCGATCACGATCGCCCCGAGTGATGTCACGGTGGTTTGCTCTGGCAAGGTCGGCGGTGCCCAACTGGCGGCCTATCCGACGGTATCAGTGACCGTCTCGACCTCCATCATGCCGATCACGCCCCTCGTGTCCGGGTGGCTTCCGGGCGGTATCCCGCTGGTAGCTGAAGCCTCTGGAACGGTCTTTACCCAAGCTTGTTTGGCAACTCCATGAAACGCTTTATCGACTCCGAGGTGGGCGCGACAGCCGTTCTCGTTGCATCCATGATGATGCTTTTTCTCTCGGTACTGGCATGGGCGATTGACGGTGGGGTTGCCTATGACGAGCGTCGAGACACCCAAAGCGCCGCCGACATGGCGGCCCTGGCGGCGGCCTTTGCCGGTCCCGATTGTGAAAATGAGGATTGGCAGGTCGCCGGCTTGGAAGCTGCTGCAGAGAACGGTTTCAACAACGACACCGTAACCAACACCGTGACGATTACAAATCTTGCCCCGTCACCGGGTTTCGGCCCGTATGAGGCAAGGGTCGAAAGCAACCAAGAAACATTCTTTGCCGGAGTTCTCGGTGCAGGTTCGACGACGGTGGCCGCAGAGGCAGTAGCGAATTGCGTCCGGCAGTCGGGACTTGGCGGATACGCCGTCTTTGCCTCTGCCACCAACTGTCCTCCAAACGAACTCAAGATCAACGCTTCGGGGATCACGATCTACGGCGGGGTTCACTCCAATGACGATCTCCTACTCACTGCAATGGCTGCCACGCCCGGCCAGGTGGACGGCGACATCACCTGGGTCGATTCGGCCACTATCAACAACGTCACTCCGATCAACGGTGGGACTGCCTACCAATGGGACGTCGCCACCAACGGCTACCCGCCCACCCCGGGCGGATGGGACATCGATGACTATCGACCTACCGCAGGGCCGGTAGCTCCACTCGCCGGACCCGACAATCTCAATAGCCTTGGCTACCACTATTACCCAACGGATGTCACGCTAAGTGGTTCTCTGGCCGATGGGATCTACTTTGTGGACGGCAAGCTCACCTTGAGTGCAATCACCGTCAACTCTGGGACGTTTGTGGCGACCGGTTTCATCAAGCTGCAAGGAGTTGCCAACACGGTTACGAGTCCGTACGACTCGACTGGACTCGGTTTGTTCTCGAATAATCCGGGCGTGCCGGACTGCACCGGTGGCGACCTCGCGATCGAATGGTCTGGATCCAGTCACGTGTGGTCAGGAGCCCAATATGCCCCTAACGGGCGGATCGACATGAGTGGCGCCTCGAACTCCTCAGTCAATGGATCGATCATTGCCTATCGGATTGATTTGTCCGGTTCAGGCGTCAGTATCACCTATGACGACTCGTTCACCGGTGTTGAAGTGACGTCTCTTAGGCTCGAAAAGTAGTTCTTCGAGTGGTTCCAACCTTTTCTGCTTGGCCCGGCCAGAGGTTTCGGCCGGCCCAGGCCATCTAGGCTTCTTCCAATGAGCTATCGGCCCCCGCTTCGTGACATTTTGTTCGTGATGAACGAACTCCTCGGTCTGAGCGAGTTGTTGACTCTTGAACCCTTTTCGCACGTCGATGCCGACGATGTTGCCGGCTTGTTGGCTGAGGCGGGACGATTCAACGCCGAGGTGGTCGCCCCCCTCAATCAGATCGGTGACCAACAGCCGAGCGCGCTAGACCCGGAGGGCAACGTCACGACCCCGCCCGGGTTTAGGGAAGCTTACCGGCGCTATCAGGAGGCTGGCTGGACAGCGATCCAGTTCGATCCCGACTACGGCGGTGGTGGCCTTCCCTGGCTGGTTGGGATCGCCAACCAGGAGTTCGCCACGTCAGCCAACATGGCCTTCTCATTATGTCCGATGCTCAGTCACAGTGCGATTGAGGCGCTCAGTATCCACGGCTCTGAACAGCAGAAAGCCATGTTTCTCGAGAAGATGATCACGGGAGCGTGGACCGGGACCATGAATCTCACGGAGTCTCAAGCAGGGACCGATGTCGGAGCTTTGATCACTCGTGCCGTCGCCCGTGACGACGGAACTTATGCGATTACCGGCACCAAGATTTTCATCACCTGGGGTGAACATGACATGGCCGAGAACATCATCCACCTGGTGTTGGCCCGTCTCCCTGATGCACCACCGGGAACAAAAGGTATCAGCCTCTTCATCGTTCCGAAATACCTCGTCAACCCTGACGGCACGCTTGGCGCCAAGAACGACGTTCGGTGTGTGTCCCTCGAACACAAACTCGGGATCAAGGCCAGCCCGACCGCGGTCATGTCATTCGGTGAGGCCGGGGGAGCGGTTGGTCACCTGGTCGGTGAGCCTCACCAGGGAATGCGCTACATGTTCACCATGATGAACAACGCCCGACTGACGGTCGGCCTTGAGGGTCTCGGGATCTCGGAGCGGTCCTATCAACAGGCCGTCGAGTATGCCAGGGAGCGCATCCAGGGCACCGCGATCGAATCGGGTGAGCCGACCGTCATCGCCAACCACCCCGATGTACGGCGCATGCTGATCACGATGAAATCGAGCATCGAAGCCATGCGAGCACTGATCTACCTGAACGCCAAAACGATCGACGAGTCCCACGCCCACCCTGATGAAACCATACGAAGTCAGGCCGGCGAACTCGTGGCGCTTTTGACTCCGCTCTCAAAAGCATGGTGTACCGATCTGGGTGTCGAATTGACGTCTCTCGCTCTTCAGGTGTTCGGCGGCATGGGCTACGTCGAGGAGACCGGGGTAGCCCAGCACTGGCGCGATGCCAGAATTGCTCCGATCTATGAGGGAACCAACGGCGTCCAGGCGGTCGACCTGGTGTTGCGAAAGCTCCCGATGAGCGGAGGAGCGGTCATCGAGCGGATCTTGTCGGACATTCGCGACACAGTTGAGGTCCTCAAGGATGCCGAGCTATTCGGTATGGCCGAGCATCTCGGTGCGGCCGTCGAGACGGTCAGCCAGGTAACCGAGGAGCTTCAAACGGCGACCGTGGCCGACCGCCTGGCAGGGGCCACCCCGTATCTCAGGATGCTGGCGACCCTGGTCGGTGCCTGGCTGATGGCGCGGGGCGCGTTGGTGGCCAAAACCCGACTTGACGCAGGGGTGCCAGATGCGAGCTTCTACGACGCGAAACTGGCCACGGCCACGTTCTTCGTGTCGCAAACCTTGCCAACTGCCATGGGTCTCCGGTCCTCAGTCGAAGGAAGCGTTGACGACCTGATGGCTGTCCCGCTCGACCAATACTAAGGTTCGGTCTTATGAGCAACGTACAAGAAATCCCACAGATGGTCAGCCAGCTGGTCGACCTCTCCAAGCAGTATGTACGCCAGGAGACGATCGAACCCGCCAAGCGCCTCGGTAGGGCGGCGGGAATGGGCTTGCTAGCCGCCGTGCTGTTCGCGATCGGCGCGGTGATGCTCTCGATGGCGACGCTGAGGACGATCTTGGGGGTCATCGGAGATGGGCCCATTGCGTCGGCTCTCGGTTACCTGATCGCCATGGGTGTTCTCATCGCGGTAATTGGGATTCTCGGATGGAGGATGAAGCGGAATGTCGAATAGCAACGGGGTGACCGTCGAGGACATTCGGGCCAAAGCCCGTGAGGTCGAAGAGGCTGTCAAGCAGACGCAAGAGACCGCCAAACAGGGAGCGACTTGGGCAGTCGGAGGACTCGTCTTGCTAGTCCTCGTTGTTTTCTTCCTCGGTCGACGCCGCGGTCGCAAGGGTGGCGCCATCGTCGAGGTCTACAAGGTTTGATTCGTCTGAGTCTGATCGTTTCGGACCCGGTCCCCGCAGCTTGATGACGTATTTGTCGCCTCGATCGAGACGGTAGCTCGCCAATAACTCGCGCTTGGGAGGTTTGCGAAGCATCGCCAGCACCACGGCCCCGACCCCGAGCGCAATGATCTTTTGATCCCCGGTGCGGAACCCTCGCATCAGGCGTTCGATACCAAATCCAACCAAATTCATGCTTTTGAGCCTATCTCGTAGGATGTCAACCTTATGCACAACGACAACATGAGAAAAATCATCATCTGGGTCATCGTTCTCGCCATGGTGCTCGTCACCTTCGCCAGTGCCGTTTCGGTTTTCGGAAACTAGGTGGATTCCCCGAGATTCGAAAGTGGCGATGTCGCTCTGATCATTGATTCAAAGTCGCGACGATACCTCGTCAAGCTCGACCCGAATGGGCAGTTTACGACCCACCAGGGGACGATCCCCCATGTCGAGCTAATCGGGTCGCTTCATGGGACGATGTTTGAAACCCCCTCCGGCGGCAAGTTCATCGCGCTCCCGCCCAAACTCACCGATTACATCTTGAAGATGAAGCGGGGAGCTCAGATCATTTACCCGAAAGACATCGGCCCGATCCTCGTGTACGGGGACGTCGCTCCCGGTTCGGTGGTTCTTGAGGCTGGGACCGGGTCTGGTGCACTCACCATGGCTCTGGTACGGGCGGTCGGCCCCACGGGTAAGGTCGTGAGCGTTGATCGGCGGGAAGACCACGCTGGTCAGGCTGAAAAGTCCATTTCCAGGTTTTTTGGGGGCCTTCCGGACAACCTGGAACTGAGAATCGGCGAGGTCGAGGATATGATCGCCGAAGTCGGTCCCGATCGGTTGATTCTGGACCTTCCTGAGCCCTGGCATGCCGCCGCCATCGCGGCCAAGCATCTTCAGCCCGGCGGGGTTTTTTGCTCGTATGTTCCAACCGTTCCACAGATGGAACAGACCGTCACGGCGCTCAAAGCAGCCCACGCATTCACCGATATCATGAACTTCGAAGCCCTGATCCGAACCTGGAATGTCGAGGGGCGCTCGGTGCGGCCCGACCATCAGATGGTCGGGCATACGGGATTTCTGACCGTCGCCCGTCGGGTTCAGTCCTGGGGTGGTGGTGCCGATGAGAGTGAGGAAGAATGAATGCGTGCATTCCTCCCATTGTCGGTAGGATGGCACACTCAGAAGTGATGAGGAGAACAAAACCATGAAGGTGTGGATCGATCAAGACCTTTGCACGGGGGACGGCCTGTGTGAAGAAATTGCCCCGGACGTGTTCGTCTTGCTTGACGACGGTCTTGCCTACGTCCGCGAAGGCGCCACCATTTTCGCCAAAGCCGAGGGCAATCCCGAAGGTGCGGCCGGTCTGGCGGTAGTCCCCGCAGGCCAAGAAGACATCACCATCGAATCAGCTGAGGAATGCCCAGGCGAGTGCATTTTCATTGAGCCGTAAGGCACGCTGTCTTTTATAGGAAACGTCCGGCCACCGCCGGACGTTTCCCGTTAAAGGGGCGACGGCGCAGTGCCGACAAATACCTACGAGTTTCTTCGAATCACCCACGGAACTTTCAGATCCGTCCTAGGGTGATAGGAATGTCAACGAGCCTGTGATGGAGGTGAGCCATGACCCCTGAGAGCGAAAACGTCGAGGTTATGGCGCTGCGCGCCACCATTGGCCAACTTGAAGAGGAACTTTCGACGCTCCGCTACCGACTGCAAGAAACGCCGCGGCGGCTGCGCCTGCTCGAAGATCAACTTTTTGAAACCAAAGGCAACTTGCTGGCGGCAGCCCAACAGAACGACAAGCTGACGGCCGTCCTCCAGGAAGCCCGCGAGCAACTGGTCGTCCTCCGACAGGAGGTCGAGAAGCTGTCCGCCCCACCAAATCCGTATGGCTCCGTCGTGGGGGTTCATCCCGACGGTACGGTCGATGTGGTCACATCCGGACGTAAGCTTCGGGTGTCCGCTCAGCCGAGCATCGAAGTGAAAGAGCTGAAGATCGGCCAGGATGTTTTACTCAACGACGCGTTCAATATCATCGACGTCAGTGGGTTTGATCCGGTCGGTGACGTCGTACTCATCAAAGATCGACTCGATGACGGACGACTGGTCGTTCTGGCCCATTCCGACGAAGAGCGGGTTGTCACCCTGGCTGACTCCATGAAGGATGTCTTTATCCGGGTCGGGGATCACGTGCGCATTGAGCCACGCACCGGCATGGTGTTTGAAAAATTGGCCCGCCCCGAGATCGAAGAACTGGTTCTCGAAGAGGTGCCGGATATCGATTATGGGCAGATTGGCGGACTCGTAGAGCAGATCGAAGCGATCCGCGATGCGGTTGAGTTGCCATACCGTCACAAGGCACTATTCAAGGACTACTCCCTCGAAGCGCCTAAGGGCGTGTTGCTCTACGGTCCTCCTGGGTGCGGCAAAACGCTCATCGCCAAGGCAGTCGCCAACTCGTTGGCGAAGGCGGTCGCCGACGAGGGATCGGACGCCCGGTCCTACTTTCTCAACATCAAAGGGCCTGAGCTGCTCAACAAGTATGTTGGGGAGACCGAACGCCAAATTCGGCTTATCTTCCAGCGAGCCAAGGAAAAGTCGGACGAAGGTGTGCCGGTTATCGTCTTTTTCGATGAAATGGACTCGCTGTTCCGAACCCGTGGCACGGGCGTCAGCTCCGATGTCGAGTCGACGATCGTC
>JAENVV010000159.1 GCA_016650365.1 Acidimicrobiia bacterium | reverse complement strand
TCTTCGACACTGTCACGATGCCCATCCGAGATCAGCGGCCCAAGCTCGGTGTCTTCATCATCCGTAGGTCCAACCACCAGAGTTCCTGCCCTCGCCGTAAATCGTTCGACGAACTCATCGAAAACCGATCGTTCCACCAGGATCCGAGAACGCGAGCAGCAGTCCTGGCCAGTGTTGTCGTACGCTCCAAACACCGACGACTGCACGCAGTCGTCAAGATCGGCATCGGCAAAAACGACGTTGGCAGACTTTCCACCAAGCTCTAGCGAAACGCGTTTGATATCTGGAGCGGCAATCCTCATGACGTCTGCTCCGACCGCGGTCGAGCCTGTGAAGGAGATCTTGCGCACGAGCGGATGCCCAACAAGTGCATCTCCCGCGATGGACCCGGGTCCGGGTACCACGTTCACCACTCCGGCCGGTACACCCGCTTCGGCACAAATATCGGCGAGAGCCAAGGCCGTAAGCGGGGTGGCGCTGGCAGGTTTGATTACAACCGAGTTACCCATTGCCAGGGCGGGCGCCAGCTTCCACCCGAGGATCACCATCGGGAAGTTCCACGGGGTGATAATCCCGCAGACGCCGACCGGCTCGCGGAAGGTGAGCAGCGTGCCATCGGCGCCACCAGGAATCGTCTGCCCACCAAACTTGTCGACCGAGCCGGCGTAGTACTCAAAGGTTCGGGCCACCGCGCCTATTTCCCCACGGGCTGCCGATATGGGTTTCCCCGCTTGGCGGGACTCGAGACGGGCGAGGTCTTCGCGTCTCTCGCTGATCAGCGCCGCCACTCTTGCGAGAATCCGCCCCCGTTCCGGCGGCGGGGTCCGACTCCACATCGCCTGCTCAAATGCCCGGTGGGCGACTTGCACTGCCCGTTCAACGTCTTTGGCCGTGGCCCGGGCGACCTCGGCAACCGTAACTCCGGTCGACGGATCGACGACCAGGTCCATCGGGCCCTCGTCCGATTCGACTCCGCCGATCAACAATCCCCTGCGCAGCACCATCACTCCGGAGTGACATAGGCAGCTGTCAAGCCACCGTCGACCATGAACTCAGTACCGGTCACATACGATGAGTCGTCCGATGCCAGGTAGAGCACGGCTTTGGCCATCTCCTCGGCTTCGCCGAACCGACCCATCGGGACGTGCACGAGGCGCCGATTCCGCTTCTCGTCGGTGTCGAGAAACTTCATGAGCAGTTCGGTTCGTAACGGTCCGGGACACAGTGCGTTGACCCGAATGTTTTCCCTGGCATGAATAACGGCCAGTTCCCGAGTCATCGATAGAACGGCACCTTTCGATGCGGTGTAGGCGAGTTGGGGGGTGGCCGCCCCAACCAGGGCAACGAAGGAAGCCGTGTTGATGTTCGACCCGCCGCCGGCTCGCCGCAACGCCGGAATTCCGTATTTGCATCCGAAGAACACACCTTTGACGTTTATCGCCATGGTCAGATCCCAGATCTGTTCATCGGTGGAAACCGCGTCGCCATCTTCGGACAGCATCACGCCGGCGTTGTTGAACATCACGTCCAGTTTCCCGAAATGCGATTCCGTCTTGGCGACCATCTCCTGGCAGTCGGCAGCTTTCGAGACATCAGCTCGCAAAGTCAGAACGTCGCCGCCAGCCTGCCTAACCAGGGCGGCCGTTTCCTCGTTGGCGTCCGAACTGAGGTCGACGGCCGCGATTCGGGCTCCTTCACGAGCAAAGAGAAGTGCGGTTTGACGCCCGATCCCGGACGCTGATCCCGTTATTAATGCAATCTTGCCGTCGAGACGCATTCTCAAATCCTCTCGAAGTAGCGGGACCGTTCCCAGTCGGTGACCGCAGCATCATATGCCGACTGCTCCACCTCGAAGAAATGGCTGTAGTGATCCACCACCTCATCTCCGAAGGCTCGCCGGGCGAAGGAACTGGTCTTGAAATCGTCGACCGCTTCGCGCAAGGTGTGCTGGATTCGCGGAAGCTCAACAGCCGCATAGACGTCCCCTTGAAATACCGGCGGTGGTTCGATCCGGTTTTCGATGCCATCGAGGCCGCTGGCCAAGGCGGCTGCGTACGCAAGATAGGGATTGACATCGGCTCCCGGGATTCGGCATTCGATGCGAAGACTCGGTCCGGACCCGACTACCCGGAACCCGGCGGTGCGGTTGTCTTTGGCCCAGGCGATCCTCGTCGGCGCCCATGACCCGTCCTGATACCGCTTATAGGAATTGACGGTTGGGGCGTAACACACCATCAACTCACGTACATGAGCCATCCAACCACCCAGGAACCAGCGAAATGTGTCCGAGGCCTCGAGGCCGGCGCCCAGGTCCTGGTCACCAACAAACGCATTGCCGTCTTTGTCCCACAGACTGAGATGAATATGACAGCTGCTGCCCGCCTCGGCCGAATCGGGCTTGGCCATGAACGTGACGCTTACCCCCAGGTTCTCGGCCGTTTCCTTCAAACATTCCTTGAAGACCACATGACGGTCCGCCATTTCCAGCGCTTCTGTGAATCGAACGTTCAACTCATGCTGACCGCGGCCCCATTCACCCTTCGAGTTCTCGACGGGGATACCCGAATCCCGAAGGTGACGACGAGCTGCGCCGACGTAATCCTCAATCCGAAATCCCTGTAACAGGTGATAGTCATCGATGTACCAACCGCCCGCCTTCAACGAACTGTATCCCTTCCGGTGGGCTTTCCGGTACGAGTCCCTGAACAGGAAGAATTCAAGTTCCGAAGCGGCCATGACGGTGAGACCCATCCCGGCCAATCGATCAAGCTGGACTCGCAATATGCTGCGCGGAGCCACCTTCACATTCGAATGGGTGGCGTCATCTACAACATCACATACGACAATGGCCGTGCGGTCCGCCCAAGCGGCACGTCGCAACGTCGACATGTCAGGAACCAGATGAAAATCTCCGTATCCCAGCTCCCAACTGGCGTACTCGTACCCGGGGACTGGCTCCATCTCCATATCGACCGTCAACAGGTAGTCACAAGCGTGCGTACCGTGTTCGGCACCGTCACTTAGGAAGAAATCGGGGTCAAAACGCTTCCCCAACTGCCGTCCGTAATGGTCGGTAAAAGCCACGACAACGGTGTCGATGGTCCCGTCTTCGACCTCAGTCCGAAGTTCGTCGAGAGTAAGCATTCCCTTTATGGCCATCAAGTCATCCTTTGTTCGTGGCCGGCCGGTTGAACCGCTACCCGCGCCGCCGGCATAGCCTATAGCCGGATGCTCGGATAACCGCCTTCTCCGCCCTCCCGATGCCGGGCAATTGTCGGCTCGGGAGAGGTAGCTTCCCGGCGGCACCGACTGTTCCTGCAAGGCTAGATCCAGAGAGCCGATCGCGCCCTCACCATCGTCATCGACCAACCATGGTCTCTGACCGCCGCGGCAGGTCCTCATCGCCTACGATTCCCGCGAACCAAAAGGAGGCCAACCTTATGAAAAGAAAAATGGCTCTGCTCGCAGCATTGCGACGATCGTCGCAGCGTGCGGGGCGTGGAGGGTCCGTGCTAGAGGATGGAGCGCGCAACGCGGCTGCGGGTGGACGCATCCGCCGCCCGCTGTTCGGCCTCGGTCACCGCCTTGTCCCGTTCCGGGTCCACGCTTTTCACAACGCCATTCTTGCCTATAGGCAAGGGGCTCAACCTGGCTCCCCGACCAGCGGCACACCTTCCGATACGAGACATACCCTTCCAGCAAGTGGCGGGGTTGCGGCGTCTACGACGTGGAGTCGTAGAGTGCGGGCGCTGACTTTGGCTTGTCAAAGGTGACAGGTCATCAACGAACATTCAGTTACCTTCAAAAGGACGCATCGTGATGGCTCCATCAATCGATAGCCAACCATCCACAGGACGGCGGCACGGTTTCGTGCGCGCGGGCCTGTTCGTGGTGTTCGGGCTCCTCGCACTTACTCTGACCGCCTGCTCCGGCGGCTCTACCGCGGCGCTCGGTGAGGGTGCGCACAAGTCGGAATTCGACCTTCCGCTCCCTGACCTGCGCTCCGTGAGCTTCCTCGGCGGCATCAACGGCTGGTGGCTTCTCTTCATCGGCATGCTGATCTGCGTCGCCGGCTTCGCTTTCGGCATCTTCAGCTACATGAAGCTGAAGAACCTGCCAGTCCATGGCTCGATGCGTGAGGTGTCCGAGCTGATCTACGAGACCTGCAAGGCCTACCTCGTCCAGCAGGGCAAGTTCCTGATGCTGCTGTTCGCCTTCATCGGTTCGGTCATCTTCGTCTACTTCGGCTTCCTGAACACTACGGGCGGCTGGGGACGAGTGGTCATCGTGCTGCTGTTCGCCATCATCGGCATGGCCGGCTCCTACGGCATCGCCTGGTACGGCATCCGGCTGAACACCTTCGCCAACTCCCGCACCTCGTTCGCTGCGCTCGAGGGCAAGCCGTTCAAGGTCTACGACATCCCGATGCGTTCGGGCATGAGCGTCGGCATGGTGCTGATCTCGACAGAGCTGATCATGATGCTGGCCATCCTGATGTTCCTTCCGGCCGACATCGCCACCTCCTGCTTCCTCGGCTTCGCGATCGGCGAGTCGCTGGGCGCCTCTGCGCTCCGCATCGCCGGCGGCATCTTCACCAAGATCGCCGACATCGGCTCCGACCTGATGAAGATCATCTTCAAGATCGACGAGGATGACCCCCGTAACCCCGGCACCATCGCCGACTTCACCGGTGACAACGCTGGCGACTCGGTCGGCCCCTCGGCTGACGGCTTCGAGACCTACGGCGTCACCGGCGTCGCGCTGATCACTTTCATCCTGCTGGGTGTCCAGGCCGATCTGCAGGCGCACTTCCTAATCTGGATCTTCTTCATCCGCGCCATCATGCTGGTAGCTTCCGGGTTCTCCTACTTCGGCAATGCCCGGTGGGCCAAGGCGAAGTTCGCCGACGCGGACGAGATGGAGTTCGAGACCCCGCTGACCTCTCTGGTGTGGATCACCTCGATCGTCTCGATCGTGCTGACCTTTGCCATGTCGGCCCTGCTGATCGCCGACATCCCCGGCCAGCCGAACCTGTGGTGGATCCTGTCGCTGATCATCAGCTTCGGCACCCTTGCCGGCGCGATCATCCCCGAACTGGTGAAGGTCTTCACCGGCGTGAAGGCCAAGCACGTCGAAGAGGTGGTGAAGTCGGCCAACGAAGGCGGGCCCTCGCTCGACATCCTTTCCGGTCTCGTTGCCGGCAATTTCTCCGCCTACTGGCTGGGCATCGCGATCGTCGCCCTGATGAGCGGCGCGTACGGCGTATCCACGTTGATCCAGCCTGGCGCCATGGTCGACGGCGTGATCACCGGTGGCATCATGCTCGCTCCGGGCGTTTTCGCCCTCGGCCTTGTCGCCTTCGGCTTCCTCGGCATGGGCCCGGTCACGATCGCCGTCGACTCATACGGCCCGGTCACCGACAACGCCCAGAGCGTCTACGAGCTGTCCCAGATCGAGTCCCTGCCCGGCATCAGTGAGGAACTTGAGCGCGACTTCGGCATCAAGCCCAACTTCAAGCGGGCCAAGCACCTGCTGGAGGCAAACGACGGCGCAGGCAACACCTTCAAGGCCACCGCCAAGCCGGTGCTGATCGGTACCGCTGCGGTGGGTGCCACCACGATGATCTTCTCAATCATCATGGGCCTTACCAGTGGGCTGACCACCAACGTCGAGAACCTCTCGCTGCTACACGTGCCGTTCCTTCTCGGCCTGATCACCGGTGGCGCGATCATCTACTGGTTCACTGGCGCCTCCATGCAGGCCGTCACGACCGGCGCGTTCCGCGCAGTGCAGTACATCAAGGAGAACATTGACCTTGAGGGCACGACCAAGGCCTCTGTCGAGACCTCCCGCAAGGTCGTGGAGATCTGCACCCAGTACGCCCAGAAGGGGATGTTCAACATCTTCCTCGGGATCTTCTTCGCCACCTTGGCGTTCGCTTTCGTCGAGCCGTACTTCTTCATCGGCTACCTGATCTCGATCGCCATCTTCGGGCTCTACCAGGCCATCTTCATGGC
>JAENVV010000158.1 GCA_016650365.1 Acidimicrobiia bacterium | reverse complement strand
TGGGATCCAACATTCGACTCAAACTCAATGCGATGCCCTCTCCAGCTTTCGCCCCCCAAGATACATGACCCCGGCTGCCGTAAACGAGGCGGCCGCCACCAGTGACCAGGCAGTTTGATAACTGGCGTTCTCCACGATCCAACCGAACGCCAATGGACCGATGATGCCACCCGAATACAGGCCGGTTCCGACGATGCCCGTCGCCACCCCCGGAGCAGCCGCCGACCGCACGACCACCGCGAAGTTGAAGAGCCCCGGCCACGCCCATCCCGACATGAACGTGACCAGGGTGGCGAGGCCGAGGGTGGCCGTCCCGTCCACCTGCCCGAGAAGCACATATCCGACCGCGCCGAGGCTCATGATGAGGGCCAACATGACGACGTGTCGGTTCCGATGTTGATCACCGAGATACCCCCAACCGATCCGGCCGGCAATCCCGAAGACGCTACCGACAGACAGTAAGGCTCCGGCGGTCGCCGGGGCAACACCGGATGCCACCGCAGACGAGACGTAAAACGCGGCGAGCGAACTACCACCGATAACCGCCAGAGTCGCACCGAGAGCCAGAACCAGCAGAGCTCGACGGTGATCGCTGGAGAGCTGTCCTCGTTCGGTCTTGGCCGAGACCGTCCACCGCTTGAATCCAAGGGCGATCAGCGGCAAAGCGGCCAAGCCGGCAATAACAAACGACGGCCGCCATCCGACTGTTAGCCCGATGAGCGGAAGAGCCGCCCCGGCCAGCAAGGTGGCGATGGGACCGGAAGACTGCTTGAGCCCGAAAGCCACGCCCTGTCTCCGGACCGGGATCCCTCTCGCCAGAGCCAGGTTGGAGGCGGGAAGAGCGATCCCGTTGGCCACCCCGGCGGTCACCATGAACAAGCCGATCATCCAGACCGACCGCGAGGCGGCCACGCCGAGCATCGAACCCAACGTGATAGCGGCCGCCAGAGCCATCCCCCGCCTTCCCCCCAGACGCTCGGCGATCGCTCCGCCCGGGATCGAAAGGGCGGCCGAGGAGGCGTAATACGCAGATGCGATCGCCCCGAGGGCCACCTCACCAAAGTGAAGTTCTTCCCTGATGAGGACGGCCATCGCCCCCAACAAGAACACCGGCAGGGCGCCAAGCGAAATTGATAATGTTCCCGCCGCCAGCGTGCGGTATGGCCGGGAAATTGGCAAGTGACCTACATCCCGCTCGTCCAGTTGACCACGACTCCGTCGGCCTCCAGGGTCTCCAGATCGGCGTCGGCATACCCGAGCCGCTCTTTGAGTACTTCGAACGTTTGCTCGCCCAACATGGGCGCTGATTCATTCGGAAATGTCCAGTCGCTGAACTTCATCGGACTCGGAGAAAAACTGATCGGCCCGAGCGTGGGATGCTCGTAGATCTGCACCATGCCGCGACTCCGAACGTGTTCGTCGGAGAAGACATCGCCCAGGCTGTTGACGGGCGCCGATGGAATGTCGTAGCGATCAAGAATCTCTATCCATTCCGCCTTGGTTTTCGTGCGAAACACTGCGTCGAGGATTGGGACAACTTCGGCCCGGTTGGCGACCCGGGCGGCATTGTCGGCCGTCCGGGGGTCGGTCTTGAGGTCGGGCCGGTCAATGGCATCACAAAGGTTGATCCAGAATTTCTCGTCGCGAGCCGCCACCACCACGTACCCATCCAGTGTGGCGAACGCCTGCCAGGGGACCATGTGGGCATGGGCGCTTCCGTGGCGACCGACCTCCTTGCCGGTCGTCAGATGGTCAAGCGCATCGTACGAAAGCAGGTGGATCAGGCTGTCAAGCATCGCCACGTCGACGTGCTGCCCGGTTCCGTTCCGTTCCCGCCCCACCAGCGCAGCCAGGATCGAGATGCACGCATAGATGCCGCCGGAGATATCGGCCATCGGCGCACCCATCCGAGCCGGCGGGCCATCCGGGTCACCGGTGATATCCATATGCCCCGAATACGCCTGGACGACCAGATCAAAGGCAGCTTTGTCCTTGAGGGGGCCGGTCTCACCAAACCCCGTCACGGAAACGGTGATGATGTCCTCGTTGAGTTGCTTGAGCGTGTCATGGTCGATTCCCAGCCGGGCCATAACCCCGGGTCGGAAATTGTCAATCACCACGTCGGCCTGCTTGACCAGGTCGTAGAAGATCTGACGGCCCCGCTCACTCTTCATGTCCATGACAACGCTCTTCTTACCCCGGTTCATAAACAGGTGAATGGCACTTTCGTCACCGAGGGGGGCGATCTTCGCATTACGGGCCGTGTCGCCCCACTGTGGCTCGATCTTGATGATCTCGGCGCCCAGATCGGCCAGGATCACCCCGGCGAAATTTCCGGCGATGACCTGACCCAACTCCAGGATCATGATTCCGTCGAGCATCCCCGGCATCTCAGTCAGCCCAGACGATCGGAACGACCTCGCCGGTGCGAGCGGATTCGTCAACCGCCCGCGACACAACCAGCACATCGAAGCCCTGGCGTCCGCTGGCCAGAATCGGATCTGCTCGATGCTGGCCGACGCTGTTGATGAACGCATGCGTCTCTTCTTGCATTGCTCCGAAGTGCTCACCCAGTGCCCAATCGCCCGGCATGTATGAGCCAAGCAGCGCCACATTCATCTCGATGTCGGGGGTGTACGGAGCCGGAACGGGCTTGTTCGACGCCATCATCACGTCCCGGTGGTCGTCCTTGACGCTGATCGTGCCTTCTCGCCCGAACAACTCAAAGTCCATGGTGGCAACGTTGGCAGGCCAGAAGACCGGTAGCTCCCAACTGACCCCGAGGTTGGCGACCGCTCCGCTGGCGAACTTGAGAACACACCACGTCGAATCAAGTGATCCGAACTCCTCGTTCATGGCGCCCTTCGATCCGGCCGCGTAGGCCGAGATGGGCTTTTCGCCGTCCATGTACCACATGAGCAAGTCGAACAGATAGGTCATGGTGTTGATCGAAGGCGTCGTCGAATTAGCCCGCGAAATCACCGACCTGGCTACGGCCTGGGTCAGGTAGATGGTCGACTTGGCGCTCGTGACCTGGCCGATGTAACCCCGGTTGACATGCTCTTTGATGGCCAGGTAGCGGCGACGAAAGCGTTGGGTGAAGCCGGTGTACACCATCACTCCATATTCCTCCGCAGCGGCCAGGAGCTTTTCGGCTTCACTGGGAAGAATGGTGAACGGCTTCTCGATGAGGAGATGCTTGCCGGCCTGAATGGCTGCCATCGCCGGCTCGAAGTGAGCATCCTCGGTGGAGGCAATCACCACGCAGTCGACTTCGTCGCGCCGGATGACCTCAAGCGGATCAGTGCTGTATTCGTCGGCCCCACAAGCTGCGGCAAGGGTGGCTGCCTTCTCCTCGACGATATCGCAGACGCCGATGAAATCGACCGACGGATGCCGATGGGCGATCTGGGCGCGCAACGTGCCAATCGACCCGGCCCCAATAACCGCGATTCCGACGCCGCCCTCGATATACCTGCTTCGACTCATACCTGTCCCTCCTGGCGGGCGGCCGCTCGGTCCGCCAACTCTGCACGCGCCAACACCGCTCTGGCCACCCGGGCCACGGCGTAATCGACCATTTTTCCGTCGACCGCGATGGAGGCGGAGCCCGCCTCCAGCGCTTTGTCGAATTCTTCGATGATGCGGCGATGGTGGGCCACCTGTTCAGCGGTGGGGGTGAAGACGTCGTTGATCACGGCCACCTGGGCCGGGTGGATCGCCACCTTGCCGACGTACCCGAGAGTCCGGGCCAGCTCGCATTCAACCCGCAGCGCATCCAGATTCCTGAAGTCCATGAAGACCGCCTCCAGGGGATTCTGGATCCCGGCCGCCCGAGCATCCATAAGCACCTTCGCCCGGCTGAACATGAGACCCGTTCCTTCGGGCGTCCATTCAACGCCGAGGTCTGCCACCAGGTCGCCCTGCTCGCCCCCGCCGTACAAAACCGATTCGACTCGCTCGCTGGCGAGCATCATGTCGTATGTATTGCGAGCGCCGAGCCCACTCTCGATCAACGGCATGACCCCGACCGTGCCGGGCGCATGCCCGTTGGTCATCTCCAAAGCCCGCAGCGCCCCGTCGACCTCGCGGATGAGGCTGGCATGTTCGGCTTTCGGGATAACCAAGCCGGCCACACCCGCCGCTCCGGCGGCCACGACATCGTCCCAGAACATTTCAGTTTCTGGACCGTTCGTCCGGACGTAGAGCGGAACGGGAGAGGCTGGCAAGGCGGCGAGGGCATCTCGAGCGCCGGCCTTTTCATCCATGGCGACCGCATCTTCAAGGTCCACGATCACTGCGTCGGCTCCCGACCGAATGGCCTTCTCAATGAGGTCCCGGCGGTGGCCGGGAGTGAATATCATCGATCGCAAAGGTTCCATGTCCTCATCCTTTCGCGTCTCACTCTGTAAGACACTGGCGCGCTGAATGATCCGACAATATGCTGGTACTTCAGAGCTGTCAACGAGGAGGTCGAAAATGGAGACCAAACTGAGTCCCGAGCAAGAGATGTTTCGGACCACCGTCCGCGATTTCTGTCAACGGGAAATCTCTCGCGAGTATGTGCGGGAGTGCGATCGTGAACGTCGTCCTCCCCGGGACTTGTACGACAAGCTCGCCGCTCAAGGGTGGGTCGGGATCAACATTCCCGAGGAATACGGAGGCTCTGGAGGCGGTGCGGTCGAGGTGGCCATCCTTCTCGAAGAACTCGGCCGA
>JAENVV010000157.1 GCA_016650365.1 Acidimicrobiia bacterium | reverse complement strand
CTACCTGTCGCTCGATCGGGCTCCGGGAACGCTGTCCGGAGGCGAGGCGCAGCGCACCAAGATGATCCGCCACCTCGGATCGTCGCTCACCGACGTGACCTACGTATTCGATGAGCCGACCGTTGGCCTACACCCTCACGACGTCCAGCGGATGAATGTTCTGCTCCGGCAGTTGCGAGACAAGGGCAACACGGTTCTGGTCGTCGAGCACGAACCGGAGCTGATCGAGATCGCCGACCACGTCGTCGATCTCGGGCCAGGTGCGGGGACCGGTGGCGGCGAGGTCGTGTTCGAAGGCACGGTCGAGGGCTTGCGAGGAAGCGGCACCCTCACCGGAAAGCACCTGGACGACCGGGGCTCGCTCAAAGACAGCTTACGAACGCCGTCGGGAGTGATTGAGATCCGAGACGCCAGCACCCACAACCTCCAAAACGTCGACGTAGATGTCCCGCTCGGCGTATTGGTCGTCATCACCGGGGTGGCAGGCTCGGGCAAGAGTTCGCTCATCCAAGGTTCAGTATCAGAGCGCGAAGGCGTCGTGTCGTTCGACCAGGCTCCGATCCGGGGCTCACGACGTAGCAACCCGGCGACGTACACCGGCATGCTCGACCACATCCGCAAGACGTTCGCCAAGGCCAACAGGGTGAAGCCCGCACTGTTCAGTTCCAACTCCGAAGGTGCCTGTCCCAATTGCAATGGCGCCGGCGTCATCTACACCGAGCTCGGCTTCATGGACGCCGTTGCGACCACGTGCGATGAGTGCGACGGCAAGCGATTTGACGCATCCGTACTCGAGTACAAGCTCGCCGGTCTCGATATCAGCGAAGTGCTGGCGATGCCAGTGATCGAGGCGCAGGCATTCTTCGCCGACGGCGAAGCCAAGACTCCTGCCGCCGAGAGGATCCTCAGCCGACTCGCAGATGTCGGACTCGGGTACCTGACCCTCGGCCAACCCCTCACCACACTATCGGGCGGAGAGCGGCAACGACTGAAGCTGGCGATCCAGATGGCCACCGATGTCGCCGTCTACGTCCTCGACGAACCAACCAGTGGCCTTCATCTCGCCGACGTCGAACACCTGCTCGGCCTTCTCGATCAGCTGGTCGATTCAGGCAAGTCGGTCATCGTCATCGAACACCACCAGGCCGTCATGGCCCACGCCGACTGGATCATCGACCTCGGCCCGGGCGCCGGACACGACGGCGGCAAGATCGTCTTCGAAGGCACCCCCGCCGATCTCATCGCCGACCGTTCAACGCTCACCGGTCAGCATCTCGCCGACTATGTGAGCTAGCGCGCCGAGGCCCTCGTCGAGCCGGTGGCTCGTGAGCCACCGACCACAGGGATCATCGACGACATGACGTTCCTGAAAGCGGGGCTACTGGGACCCGGCTGCGGCCAGGGATTGCTCGAGGATTCGGGCAATGACGTCGACCCGGGATGCCATGTCGGCTGGTCCAAGAAGCGCCACGTCGACAGCACCCACCAATGATGCATCGCAGTATCGCTCCGCCAGCTGTCGAATCCCCCAATGCTCCAAACGAACATCCATGGTGTCCTCAGCTTCGGACCACTGAATCCAGAGATCCACACAGCCGTCCTTGTTTCGACGCCAGTCCTGCGGGCAATCGTAACCCACCGTCGCCGATACGATCGAACCGTCCGGACTACGATCGCGTCTCATGGCCGGGCCCGGCGGCCGGACCAAGAAGTATCAGCGTCTGGCCCCATCCACCAATTGTCATTACAGCCAACATCGAACCGACATCGTTGAGCTGGCGAGCTATTCGGCTCGGGGCAGGGTGAGTTCGAAGATGCTTTCGTTGTCGTCATATCGGTAGACCAGATCGCCACCCATGAGGTGGGCCAATTGGCGAGATATCGAAAGCCCCAACCCGAGTGAGCCGGCAACCCCTTGAGCATTGTGGGCACGCTGGTACGGCTGAAAGATGCGTTCGCGGTCTTCGTCAGGAATGCCACGACCGTTGTCACACACTTGCAGCCGTGGGGTCTCGTCTTCTAGCAGCCGAATCTCTATGGACGGTCCACCGTAGTGGCTAGCGTTGTTGATGAGGTTTCGAACCACCTGACGGATTCGATCAGGATCGCCTAGAGCACGAACGTCGATCGTATCGAGAACGTTGATGCGAGCGCGGAGGTCGGGATCAACGTTTTCGACAACCTGGGCGATCTGGGCCCGCAGATTGACGTTTACCCTGCTGACGTTGAGGCTGCCGATGTCGGCTTTGGCTGCGACCAGGAGATCGTTGACAATGTTGGACACATCGGAACCCTGGGTGACGAGCAACTGAAGGAATTCGTGTCGCTCGGTTTCACTGAGGAGATGGCCAGTGTCTCTCAGTATCTCGCCGAAGCCAACGACTGCCGTCAGGGGGGTCCGCAGTTCGTGGCTGACGCTGGCAAGAAACTCGTCTTTGGCCCGGAGCAGCTGCTCGCGGTTTTCACGGGCGGATTCGCTTTCCCAGAAGGCGCCGATCATCGTGGCGGCGGTGGTGAGCAGTGAGATATCTTCGGCCGTCCACTCACGAACGGTGGTCGTATCTGAGAACCCGATCAGGCCATCCCACTTTCCTGCGACGAAGATCGGGATGTTGAGTTCGGACTTGACCGGGTCTGGTTCGGACGCGTAAAGATCGTATTCGACGCCCTCAAGCTGGCCCGGCGTGAATGTGAAGGGCTCCCCCTTTTCCAACGACCGACGCGAGATCGGCATTCTTTCCCAAGGGACCAGATTCCAATAGCCGTCGTGATCCTGAATTCGAGTCGTTGTTGGGTCATTGATTGTGGTTACAGTTCGCGAACAGAAGCCAAGTTCCGGGTCGACCTGGTTGCGTTCGACGAAGACATAGGTTGCCTGGGTGGCAGTAAGCAGGGCTTCGACTGCTTTGTCCAGTCGGTTGCCTCCGGTGTTGGTGAGAAGCATCTGCGCGCAGGTGGCGAGAGCAGTCTGAAAGCGCAAGCGTCGCTCCTGATCGTTCGCCTGAGCTTCGATCCGATCCCGGGCCCGCTGGTTCTGAACCGTACCGCTGATGACATTGGCGATCGATCGCAAGAAATCGCCTTCGTCGATCGTAAATCTCCGGGGAATCCGTGTGTGCACCGCCAGGATTCCGTATGGCCGATGGTGATCGGGGATCACGACACTCATGCCGCTTCTCACTCCGTATCGGACGAAAGAGTCGCCAACCTCGAACCGAGACTCCTTTGAGACATCGTCGACCATCACCGGCTCGTGGGTTGCCATGGTGTACCCGGCCTGTGAGGTGGGGCGGGATGACACGGTACTCGCGCCAACTTCCACCTCGGGGCCCCAACCCGCTGACGCGACAACGATGAGCCTTGACCCCGGAGTGGGCTGGCGAAGGACTTTCGAGAATTCGACGTCGAGAGCGTTACAAACCAGATCCGTGACCCGTTTGAAGAATTCATTCAACGGGAGCCCGCCCAAAGCTGCTTGACCGAGCTCGGCTACCGCCGCATGGGGAGACATGGGAAGGGAGGCAAACAGGGCTGACGAACGATCTACTGTGGCGGTCACTGTTTGCCATTCATGGGAGTGGAGCCTCGATGAAGTATCGGTCCATCAATGTCCCGGATTGAGGACCTTCTGGCCTCCCGAATTCAGGCGGTTTCGCGCCGGAATGTAGACGGAACGCCTCAAGTCACGTGCGGCATCACTTCTTCGGCCCACATTTGAGCGACCTCTTGCCATGCGTATTCTGGAGGCGTAAGGAGGAAGCTCTCCACTCCTATGGAGCGCAGCTCGCGGACCCGATCGATGCACTCGCCAGGGGTGCCGGAAATCGTGAATCTCCGCACGAGATAGTCCGAAACCAACTCGACTGGAACCCGTTCCTCGAGAGGCCGGCTGATGTCGAACGCCTCCATGAACCGTCGTACCCCCTCACGCTCCACCTCCGGAACTGAATCGAGAGAGAGACGAAAATTGTGATGTGCCCGGTTGGCGATGCGCCGGCGTGCAAGCTTGCGCGCGGCTTCACCGTCCTCCAAGACGTAGATGATGCCAGCAGCCATGAGATGGATCGACTCAGGGTCTCGACCTGCCTCCTCAGCACCTTTGGCGATGTGGCGACGAGCGGACTCGATGACATCGAGGTCGAAACCGCTGCCAAGCATCACGCCATCGGCAACCCGGCCGGCCGCCTCGAGGCCCCTTGGTCCGTCCACGGCGAAATAGATCGGAACCGTAGTGTCTCCCGCAGAGTAACGAAGGCGAGCGGGACCGACCGCCGAATCCACCGTCCCCCCGCTCAGCAGAGATCGTATGTCCTTCGTCGCCTGCTCCATGTCCGCCAGTTTGGTTGGCTTGCGACCGAACGTGTACGTGTTCGAGTCGCCGGTCCCGATGCCCAGGATGAAACGACCGCCCGTGATCTGGTTTGCCGTGGCGGCTTCACCCGCCAGCAAGGTCGGATCACGAAAGACCACGTTCGTCGCCGCGGTGCCCACCCCAATCCGGGTCGCAACACTTCTCGATGCCGCGATGAGCTGAAATGGGTCGAGGACATCGAGTTGGCCATCGGCGACGAACATACCTGAGTAGTTCAACTCCTCGGCCTGCTGGACTCTGGCGAGGAATGACTCGAGGGTCGTTGTCGACGTGTGCAAATAGAACCTGGTCATCGATATCCCTCTCAGAGTCCAACTGAAAGGCGATGATAATTCGGGGGACAGCCGGCCACAAGGGGAGCCCTGTGCGCGCTGTCGGCCACTGCCCGGACCGGGAGCCGTCCGGCGAGTTCACCAACCGAGCATTCGCATGAGGCTTCGACTATCGGGAGTGTGAACCATTCGGGGCGCAAAGGCATCGTCCGGCTGTTTGCTCGACTGGAGACGTCGCGATGTCGACTCAACGACCCCGGACGGCTTCACCCCAATAGAGGAGGAATCCATGCGAAAGAATCGATGGACCATGCTGGTCCTGGCAGTGTCGACGGTACTCACCGCGTTTCCGGTGACTGCGAACGCGGTGCCACCGAGCGGCGACGATTATCCGGTATTCATTTGTCCGGCGATCAATACACATAACCCGAGTGGTACCAACCTTAGGGTCGGCACATCAGTTGAAATCACGTCGCCGATCCCGTTGGCCGCAGGTGTGTTTTGGTGATCGTTGATTCTCCAAGGGCGGCGCTCGGTCGCCCTTGTGGACAACCTGTAGACGACATCGAATCGGGTTTGAGCCACCGCGACCATGTTGTTCGCTCCACGGCGACCGAAAACGACCACAATGTCCGCCACGAAGGCGAATTCCTGTGCTCTAGCGATCGAGTAGCCAGTGCACTCTCCTGACGGACACGCCGTAGTGAACGATGACTAATGCCCCGACGCCGATCGCAAAGTTGGGGCGCTCGGACAGATAGAACCCTCCGGCGCCACCACCCAAAACCACCAATTCGATCCCGAGGCGCAGCCAACCTGGCACCTCAATGGGAGCGTCGCCTGAGCGACTCGGATCACCCACCACATTGAACACGCCCCAGATAGCAGCAACGGTCACAGGCACCACGATCACCGCCGCCCATCGAACCCACCCGGACGACGACGCCCAAGCGCCCATCGCCAGGCCAACCAGTGCGGCGAGTTCCAAGCCGAACCGTAGAGCCAGGTTCCCCAGGGCCATCTCAGGAGCGTTCATCCAATCATCCGATCACGCGTATCTTGTCGTAAGAAGTTCGATGAGGCCTAGGCGTTCCCTTCCATGCCAACATCTGCCCGACCCACGGTTGACTTGAGAGCCACTGCGGCGGCGATTCCAGCGACAAATGTGATCGCCACGAAGGGGATCTCCCAGTCAACGGTCGTCAACTCGGGAATCACGGTTTCCCATACATCATCGAAAGCGTTGATGGCTGAGTGGAGCAATGCAACGACCAATACGCTCTCGCCACTCCGATGAAACACCCACGAAAAGACGAACGTGAGTGCGATCACACTCAACAAGAAGGCCAGGACCGACACGACATCACGGTCGAGAAGCACGGGCAAGTGCCAGGCGCCCCAGAGTCCCCCCATCAGGAGGGCTGCTCGACGAGGAGATAGACGTTGTTCGTGCCGCGCCAATGCAAATCCACGGAGACCCGGTTCTTCTCCCAAGCCTGCACGGGTGAACAGATAGGTAACGAGCCCTGTCTCGGCTCCGAATAGAGCAGCTCCCACCAGTTGGGCATCGAGAGAAACGGTTTTGGCGCCCGGAGCGAGCCAAGCCCCAACTCCATAGGCCAGCAGCGGGCCTCCAAGGGCCAGCACATACCACCGAGCCGGTACCTTCCACGTCGTGAGCCGCCGCATGAAGGCTTTCCGATCGACTCCACCGCCGAAGACGACAACGAGCCCGGCGATCGTAATGGCGAACTTTGGGATTCGATCGATGAGAAACGCCGCCACCGGCGAGTAGCTGTCCGCAATCACTTCGGGATCGACGCCGGCAGTGAACCCGATACCCCATGCGATCGCAAAAGCGATCACCCAGAACGAAACCGTCGGGTACCTTCGGATTAATCGCATGTCCTATACCCGACGCCACTGGGAACCAGTCGCATCTCGGGGACTCGTTCCCCAAGCTCCAAGCGACAAGCCGGCCACGAGCCCTGGCGTTTCAGCGGGTCGACCACCAGCTCATGGCCATCCAGGTGTCCTCGATCATGAGGAGTTTGCGCAGCTCAACATGAGATTCGAACTTACACCAGATCAGTCACCCGCGCCCGCCAAAACACGGAACGGGGCCGACAAACGCCGAACTTCGTTGATTGGCGAGACTTCTATCCTTTGCAGTTGGGTTCGGGCCACCACGGCGACCGCAATCAAGAGGGCGTCCTCGTCGATGCCGTTGACGATCCCAACTTGCCCGATTGCAGCCAGGGAGACCCGAACTCGGGAACCGGCTTCTAGACGTTCAATTCGGTCGGCCGTTTGCATTTGTGTCAGCTACGGGCGAGGCGGATCGGAAAGTGTGATGTGCATTACGGCCAAAGGCTGGTGGCCCGTTACCCGAGCAGCGTGCCCGCGCCCGGTTGTATCTTCAGCGATCAAGACCACTCCAGGACGCACGGCGCGTCGATCACCATCGCTGGCTTCGACGACACCCTCACCGGAGATATAGACGGCGAGGGTGGTTTGCTTGGTCGGTCCCCGATCTCGCGTCCATCCAGCGGGAACCACTCTGAGACTGCAAGCAAATGCAGCTCCTGCGCTCAGATACTCGCCTTGAACCAAGTCGGCGGACTCTTGATCTCCGATCGGTTGAGCTTCAAAATGCGACTCCCCGTCTTCGCCTGCGAAGAGCCTTAGGAACGTGAGCGGCGGGCTGTCAGGTTGGGTCACGGAGTTCGATCAGGTCTCGGATTCAACAAGAGCCTTGATGTTGGCAGCGCTGAGTTCCATCATCGGACGGATGTTCTCTTCCATCGAATCGTCCATTCCGGGGAACTCACCGCCTAGGAGTATTCGAGTCTTCGTGCTACTCGCAGACTCGAACAGGACCCATCCGTTGATGGTCGTCGGCCCGTCATGAGTTCTGACCCTGAAGGCCTTCTCGGGCTCGAACTCGACGACCTCCATCGTTCCTTCTGTGGTCTTGTCGAATCGGGCGGGTAGCCAGGGCCTCGGCCGGTCGCCATTACGCTCTGCGGTGCGGACTCCTGGTCAGGATGCTCGGCGTACTTAGAGGCGTCGATGAGGTTGGCGACGACAACAACGGTGTCAGGGTAATGCGGCTGGCACGGTCAAACGTGCCGCCGAAGGTGATCAGGCGCAGTGCGGCTTGGCCGGTGGCGCCGAAGACGAGTGCAGTCGAAAAGTTGTCTTCGGGTACCAGCCCACGGCTCGCAGGTGACCTTGTTCGGTGCTCAAGGAGCGGCCGGTGATCATATGAGGAGAGCGTCAGTCGAAAACTGGGCACCCGACATATGGTGGGTCCTCGTGCCGGGCGATTCCGCCGGCCGACGGTTACACCGGTCGTGCTGTGAGGAGTGAAGCCAGCTGAGCCGAAGTGGCGTTACCGACCACTTGTCGACCGTCGATCTCGATCACGGGCACAGCACGAAACCCCTTGGACAGAACGAGTCCCGGCCGAAAGGTGACGTCTATCTCGTGCAACTCAAAACCCATCTCCCGCTGGAGAACCTGTAGCCGCTCTCGAACAAGTGGACAAAAAGGACACAGATTGGCGGTGTACAGCGTGACATGAGATGAGCTGCGCTGACTCATCCCTCCGGCCGGTTCGTCGGCGACCACGCCATACCCAACCCACCGGGAAACATGGGGAAACCAGCGGACATATGCCACCTGGGCGATCGCACCGACAAGGAGTACGAAGACTCCGGCTGGCCACCCGACGCTCAGCCCGAAGATCACCGCTAGGGCGGGCAGCCCTAGCCAGCTCAGCCAGACCGACCAGAGATAGCATCGTTGTTTCGTGGCCGCCGTCCTTCCTAAACGCAAACCTACCAGAGGTACCGTCACCACTTAGCGGGCCCACCGAGGTGATGATGAATCCGTCCGAAAGACAGACTCGGTGCAGCGAGCAGATCGACAAGGGCACCCAGTGGAAGATTCAAGCGGCTACCTAGCCGGATCCCAGACAATCCGAAATCCCCTGTGGTCAGCCAAGATTTCAGCGGTGTCGGACAGATTTGAAACTGCAACCGCAGCGGTCGTACCACGG
>JAENVV010000156.1 GCA_016650365.1 Acidimicrobiia bacterium | reverse complement strand
TTCGGTCGTCCTTGGGGTGGGACGCCAGACGCTCACCGACGACGAGTTCAGAGCCGAAGCCGCCGAAGCGTTGCGGGCCGCCGGACTCGACCCCGACGACACCGAGCGGTGGTGTTCGGCATGCCTTCATTATCAAAGCATCAGCGACGGGTTCGAGGCCCTCGCCGATCGGATCCGGCGGATCGAAGCCGACCATTCGATGCTGGCCCAAAACCGGGCCTTCTATCTTGCTCTACCCCCGCAGGTGTTTGAGACAACGGTGACCGGCCTGGCCGAAGCAGGTCTCAATCACAGCGCCGGCTGGACCCGGTTGGTGGTCGAAAAACCTTTTGGACGCTCGTTCGAATCTGCCCTGGCGCTCAACGACCTGGTCCATACGGTGTTTGATGAACAACAGATCTACCGGATCGACCACTACCTCGGCAAAGACACCGTCCAGAACCTGCTCGTTTTCCGCTTTGCGAACGCGCTCTTCGAGGGAGCCTGGAACCGTGATCGGATCGAAGAGGTCCAGATCACCGTCGCCGAGGCGCTCGGGGTCGAAGACCGGGCCGGATATTACGACCAGGCTGGAGCCATGCGCGACATGGTGCAGTCGCACCTCGCCCAACTGTTGACCCTCGTCGCCATGGAACCCCCGACCCGACTCGAGGCCGGTGCGATCCGGGATGAGAAGGTCAAAGTGCTGGCGGCCGTGCGTGCCATCGACCCTGAGAGGGTCGTGTGGGGCCAATACGCCGCCTCGTCGGGCGTCGATGGAACGATCCCCGGATACACGGACGACCTCGGCCAGGACTCGTCCACCGAGACGTTCGTAGCCCTTGAGTTGTTCATCGACAACTGGCGATGGGAAGGCGTCCCTTTCCGGCTTCGCACCGGCAAAAAGTTGCCAGGCAAAGCCACCTCGATCGCCATCGTCTTCAAAGAAGCCCCGATCTCACTGTTCGGACCCGAACACGCCGGCCATGCCCAGGCGAACGTCCTCATGCTCACCATTCAACCCGACGAGGGGTTCAAACTCTTCTTCGATGTCAAGGGACCGGGGGAGGGAGCGGCATTGCGTACCGAGGCCTTTACCTTCTCCTACCAGGAAGCCTTCGGCGACCTACCAGACGCCTACGAAACGCTCTTGGGCGATGTCATCGACGGGGATCAGACACTGTTCGTGCGTGGCGATGAAGTCGAGCGGTCCTGGCATCTGTTCGACCCCTTGATTGAGTCAGCCCATGAGGTCGTGGCCTATCAGGCAGGCGTCGAATGGGGGCCACCATCGGCGGCGGAACTCGTCGGCGAACACGGTTGGTTGGAACAGGCTTAACGTCGGTGGGCCCGA
Organism: Acidimicrobiia bacterium; assembly: GCA_016650365.1. Lineage (NCBI taxonomy): Bacteria > Bacillati > Actinomycetota > Acidimicrobiia > Acidimicrobiia bacterium. The sequence goes on along the minus strand of JAENVV010000156.1, from coordinate 5,303 downwards.
CCGAAGTCGGGCCCAAACTTTGCCTTTTTCGCTAAGGGTTATCCAAGCGGGCTGAAGATGACCGGTGAAGAGGGCGGAAGACAATGGTCGGACGCCCAGGCTTTTTTCTCCTGACCGCGATTTCCCAATTCCTGCGCTGTCTGAATCGCGTTGGCGAATTGCTTTCCGGTGCATTCCCCTTGATTGGCGAAGGCGGCGGGGGCGAGGGCGGCAATGGACAGGCCGGCTGCCAGTGCGAGGGTTGCAATCTTGCGCATGTTTTTCTCCCAAGAGGTGTGTAAGTGGATCAGTTGTCTCTCTATCGGCAAAAGCTCAAGAAAACCTGAACGCGCAGAGTGGTATTTCTTCGGGTTTTCGGGGAAGGGGCGGCGACCAGTCCCGGGGGCGAGCGAGTTCGTCATTGGATGTGCCTGCCCGAACGGCCTTAACGAATCTGTACCCGGCCAAGCCGGGTACAGATTCGCGGCAGCGTGTTGTCGTTAGGGACAGCTGAAGAGCGACACGCAGGGTGGTGCAATTGTCTCATCGACAGTTGGCACTTCAGTAACGGCTTCCTCATGCAGATGCTGGTTCTTGTCGTGGCCTTTGCCCCGGCCCTCGTGGTGGCTGGTATGCCGGTCGTGACCGTGCACCCGGGTCACCGGGGCGAAGTCCTTTTTGGCGCGGTCCGAATGGGCCATGGCGGCGGGGGCCAGGGCGGTGATCGACAGGGCGGCTGCCAGGGCCAGGGTTGCAATCTTGCGCATGTTTCTCTCCCAAGAGGTGTGTAGGTAGATCAGTTATTTCTCCATCGGCAAACGCTCAAAAATACATGAACGCGCAGAGTGGTCGTTCCTGGAACTGTTGGAAATCCTCCGACCACCATCACGTTCGCCCCCGATGGGCGGGTCATGGCGGGCTGGGCAGGCGAACGCAGTGAATCGTTCATCCGGGAACAGATCGACGCGTTGATCGCCGGGAGCTAGCCAAAATCCGCAGGTAATCGCCGGTGGCTGGTACGTTCTTGCGGGTGAGACGAGCCTTCCTGATAGTTCTGTTGCTGATTGTCGGTGCCTGCACGACCGACGAGGCGCGCCCTCAAGACACCATCGCCAAGGTGTGCGTCCTTCCCGCCGATGGCTTGCCCGAGCCACACCGCGGGTCGTGGGCACCCCAACCGGACACCGTGAACGGACTCAGCCGATTGGCGAGGGTGGAAGGAACCGACCTCCTTCTCCAAACCGAGGGCTCCGACGCGGCGTTTGTGGTCGGGATCAACCTGGGGGCAACCGTACCCAACCATGCCCCGGGTGAGTTGGCCCTCAGCCGCGACGACTACCAACGGTGGTTCCCGCAGATGTCGGCGATGGGTTTCCGGGCCATACGGATTTACACGATCCATCCGCCCGAGTTCTATCAAGAACTACTCGCCTATAACACTGCCCACCCCGACGCCCCGCTCTATGTCATCCACGGTGTCTGGATACCCGAGACTGAGTTTCTTCGGGATCACAACCTTCACGCTCCAACGGTCGTAGCGGACATGAAGTCAGAAGTCGACGCTGCGCTGGGGGCGGTCACCGGCACGATCACCATTGCCGACCGACCGGGCCATGCGTCAGGCGAATACACGGCCGATATCACCCCGTGGCTGTATTCGTGGGCGATCGGCGTCGAGTGGGACCCGGCCGCCACGCTGGACTCGGACAAGACCAACAAGGGCATTGCGTCATACGCAGGTGAGTTCTTCACGAGTTTGACCGGGGCCAGTCCGACCGAGATCTGGATTACCGAGATGCTCGACCACCTGGCCACCGGCCTGGCAGAACGGGGCCTCACGATGCCGCTGTCGTTCGTGAACTGGCCGACGGCCGATCCGCTGGCCCATCCCGACGAACCATTGCCGCTGGAGGACCTGGTGGGGGTCGACGCCAACATGGTGTCCGCTACCGATGCCTGGCCGGGTGGCTTCTACGCCAGCTACCACGCCTACCCCTACTACCCCGACTTCGTTCGTCACCAGCCAGGGATCGCCGACTGCGTGTACAAGGGGGGAGCCGACCCGTACGCCGGCTATCTCATTGCGTTGCGAAACCATCACGCCGGTATGCCGGTCGTCGTCAACGAGTTCGGGGTGCCATCGGCGGCCGGGTCTGCCCATTTCGGTCCCAAGGGACGCGACCAGGGTGATCACTCCGAGCAGGAGATGATGGCGATGAACGCCGACATGCTCGACATGCTCTACACGCTGGGCTTTTCGGGCGGCTACGTGTTCGAATGGGTCGACGAATGGTTCAAATTCACCTGGAACACGATCGATTATGAACTTCCCGGCAGTCGCCGGTCACTGTGGATGAACCCGTGGACCAACGAAGCCCATTTCGGCATGGTGGCGATCGACCCGGGAGCAGCCGAGGTCGTGGTGATCGATGGCGACGGAGATGAGTGGCTGGACAACGGCTCACAGGTCATCCTCGAAAGCGAAACCGGTGTACGACAGGTCAGAGCCCTCAAAGATGAAGGGTATCTGTATGTGCGCCTGTACGTGGACGGGTCGTACGCCTGGGATACCAACCCGGTGACGCTCGGATTCGACGTCCTGGCGGGCGGTAGCGACGGGCTTCCTGGCTATTCGGATGCACCGGATGGCTCCGATTATGCCATCACGGTTGGCCCCGGCGCCGACGCCCAGGTGTGGGTGCGGGCTTCCAATGATCAGTTCGCCATCCGGTACGGCCTGGCCCGCGAGTACGTCGAAGTGAACAAAGCCGACCTCCAAGAGGGGAGCGGCGTCTGGAACAAGTACCGGCTCATCACCAACCGGCCCCAGACGATCCCCACGACCGGCCAGACGTTCCTGGCCGAGATCTTCGAAGCCGGGGCATTGCGGTACGGCACGTCCGATCCGACCGACCCGGCGTTCGATTCGCGCACGATGTGGGCAGATTCGGCGAACATCATCGAACTACGCATCCCCTACCAGGGGATCGGGATTTCCGATCCATCGTCGCGAATGGCCTATCGCATCCAGCCAGATGGCGCCGTGACGACCGAACCATTCGACCGGATCGGGATCGTGGTGGCGTTCGGGGGAGACGTGGCCGAGACCTCGGGATACTCCTGGGATCCGTGGCAGAAAGCGTCCTATCACGAGCGCATCAAAGTCGGTGCCGGCGTGTTCACCGATGTGGCGAATCGGATTCACGGAGAAAATTCCGGAAATTAGCTTGACTCGGAGTCTGCCGATCCGATACGGTGACCCGACGAGTTATTCGCCAACGATTTTGGGAAAGGAGCCGACCAACATGATGAAGACACTTCTCACCGCGACCCTCGCCTTCGGATCGATTGTTCCGACAGGCACCAACGCGCTTTGGCGGCTCCACGCGTTGTAAACGTACCTTTTCTTGTTGAAGGAGCCGCCGAATCAAACCGGCGGCTTTTCTTTTGGTTGGTTGTCGGTAAGACAGAGGGATAACCAGCATGATCAACCTATATGAGCAAGGTCTGTGTGTATCAGGCGATGTGGCCGACCTCTTCTTCTCGGAAAACGTCCGGGACTTGGGACAGGCTCAGGCCATCTGCGCCGAATGCTCAGTTCAGATCGAGTGTCTCGAGATTGCCCTGGAAAAGGGCGAAGAGTGGGGCGTGTGGGGCGGCGTCATCTTTTGGGATGGGGTGCCGTTCTATCGTCGCAGAGGACGGGGCCGTCCTCGCAAGGACCAATCCAACTCGCCACTCGAAGCCGACCGGGCCGACCTGTGGCAACTCGTCGAGACTGCGTAATCAGATGCCGTATTGGCTCAACCGGCGAACAGTCGTCGGAGATTCGCAGGGCTCGACGGGTGCCGCAGCTTGGCGAGGGCCTTCGCTTCAATCTGCCGGATACGTTCCCGGGTCAGGCTGAAGTGTTGGCCCACCTGGTCGAGCGTGCACGGGATGTCGGACTTCAAGCCGTACCGCATCTCGAGCACCTCACGTTCTCGGTCGGTGAGTCGGGCAAGGAATCGCTGCAGGTCGGCAGATTGGAACGCCGAGGCGATGGCGTCGAACGGTGCTTCGGCACCCATGTCCTCGATGAAGTCGCCAAGAACGGCGTCGTCCTCTCCGACCGGTTCGAAAATCGAGATCGGCTCCGGGGCGTACTTGAGGGCCTCTCGCACCCGGGCTTCGGGGATCCCGGCCTCATCGCCGATTTCTCCGGCGGTGGGGGATTGTCCGCTGTGTTTGAACAGGTGCTGTTCGGTGTGGCGGACCAGGCTGATGGTGTCGATCATGTGGACGGGTACTCGAATGGTGCGGCCCTTGTCGGCGATCGCTCTGGTGATGGCCTGACGGATCCACCAGGTGGCATACGTCGAGAACTTGAAGCCTTTGCGATATTCGAATTTTTCAACGGCCCGAATGAGGCCAAGGTTCCCCTCCTGGATGAGGTCCAGCAGGGGGAGTGAGGCTTTCGAATACCGTTTCGCGATCGAGACGACCAGGCGGAGGTTGGCATTGATGAACGTCTGGCGGGCCTCGAGACCCCTGCGGATCGCCCGATCCAATTTGATCCGCTCCGGGATCGTGTGGTCACTTCGACTGGCGAGCATCTCGACGGCTTCTTTGCCCGCTTCGATGGTCTTGGCCAGGTCTACTTCCTGTTCGGCTGTGAGAAGTTCAAACGAGCCAACACTGTCCAAGTACTTTCGGAGGTCCTCGTTGCCTTCTGGACTACTCGATCTGGCGGCCATCAACATCACTTTGTTTGAGGGGAAGCGTCGCGGATAGTACCGACGCCACCACCGATGTTTGCGTCTTTCATTCGAGTTGGACAGCAGACGGGCCGTGTGGTCTCATATGGGCCGACGGGGATGTAGCTCAGTTGGGAGAGCGCTGCCCTTACAAGGCAGAGGTCGTCGGTTCGAGCCCGGCCGTCCCCACCACCCGAATCCCCTGCATTGGCGGGGGATTTGTTATGTCAGGCCTCGTCCGGTATCTCTCCTCTTGTTGGTCTGCGTCCACATTGCGTCCACATGAGATGGGTCCCAGGGCGGGTTGAGGGTGTTGGCGGCGGTGCGGTCGAGGCCTTCGTAGAGGTGGCCGTAGGCGTCGAGGACTGTTTTGACGCTGGTGTGTCCGAGTCGGGAGGCGATGACGGCGGGGTGGGCGCCTTGGGCGATGAGGAGGGCGACGTGGCTGTGTCGTAGGTCGTGGAACCGCATCGGTTGGCCGACCGAGTCTGTGACGGCGGGGAGCCAGAATCGGCTGCGGAATGTGTTGCGGCGGATGGGTCCGCCTTCGGGGGCGGTGAAGATCAACCGGTCGGGGCCGGCCGGGTG
>JAENVV010000155.1 GCA_016650365.1 Acidimicrobiia bacterium | reverse complement strand
GTTTCCGGGGATCACGTCACCAGGCTTGATGAGGATCTGGCTCAAGATATGCTCGGCGCCCCGGCCTTGATGGGTCGGGATGAGTTCTTCATACCCATAGACGTCGGTCACGGCGTCGACGAGACGATAGAAACTGCGGGAACCGGCATAGGCCTCGTCTCCCATCATCATCGCCCCCCACTGGGCATCTGACATGGCGGACGTGCCCGAATCGGTCAAGAGATCGATGTACACGTCTTCGGACTTCAGAAGAAACGTGTTGAACCCGGCGTCGACGATCGCGGCCTCACGTTCGGCCGGTGTGGTCATCTTGATGGGTTCGACCATCTTGATTTTGTAGGGCTCGGCCCAGCTCCGTCGTTCCATGTTGACTCCTGTTGTTGCCGTTTTGCCAAGCATAGGTAGCTGCCCGGTACCGACTAGCCGCTCGGTGCTTTCATTTGAAGCGGCGTCAACCTGTACCTCGAGGAACGGTGCGATGTACTCATCGTCGTTTTCAAAGTTGTTGGCCACTTCTGCTCCGCTTGGTAGCGGTGCGTCTTGGTAGCGGTGCCTCAATCGGGCGGAGCCTACGCAGGTCGTCGTACCTAGAGTTTGACGAATGTTGCTGCAGGAAGTCGTTGGCGTATCGAACCTGGTGGCGAGTACCCGGTCGAGGAAACTCAAGACTGAATTGTTGGCGGGGATGATTTCCCGGTCCGACGAGCCGGGTGTCCTGGTCGCTTTGCTGGCTGGCGAGCCGCGGCAGGGCAAGATCGGAGTCGGGTATGCATCGGCGTACGGAGTGCAAGTCGATACGGCCTCTGAATCGACTGTCACCGTTGGAGACGTCGATGTCTGGTTGACCGATCTGGCCGGCCTCGCCGGACCGGGATCGGTGGCTCGCCGGACCGACAGCATCAACCGAATGTTCGCCAGATGCACTGAAGCTGAGCGGGGCTATTTGCGACAAATCCTGACCGGTGGGATTCGACAGGGCGCGCTGGAAGGGGTGGTGATTGAGGCGATCGCAATCGCGGCGGCGGTCGATGCCGATCTGGTCCGACGGGCCGTCATGCTGGGAGGGGCGCTGCCCACCGCCGCAGAGGCGGCGATGGACGGCGGCGAGGAGGCACTCAGCGGGTTCCGTATGGAAGTGTTCCGTCCGGTTCGTCCCATGTTGGCCAGTACCGCGAACGATGTGACTGAGGCGATTTCGGGATTGTCCATCGTCGACTGGAAACTCGACGGGGCTCGCATTCAGGTGCATCGAACCGGCCAGCACGTGCGGATCTTCACTCGAAACCTCAACGATGTAACTGCCCGGCTTCAAGGAATCGTGGCCACCGCACTCGGGTTGCCGATCGATTCGTTGATCGCCGACGGGGAGGCGTTGGCGGTCGGCCCTGACGGAAGACCTTTACGGTTCCAAGCCACCATGAGCCAGTTTGGCGCCCACGAAATCAAGGACGAGACGCCCTTGTCTCCATTCTTCTTCGACCTGTTGCAGGTCGACGGGGAAGACCTGCTCGAGGTCCCACTAGTCGATCGCCTGGCGCGTTTGCATGCCATCGTGCCCGAAGGAATGCGAGTGCCCATTCTGGTCACCGACGACCCGGCCGAGGCTCAGGCCGCCCTGGACGCGG